>JBKJQC010001050.1:0-12580 GCA_046593995.1 Polyangiales bacterium | reverse complement strand
TGGAGTAATTGGTCTTCGGTTCGACCACCAGGTACTCCACGTTCTCGAGCGTCGGGCGCTGCGACAGCTGCGGGGACTACCTCACGTTCTACTCGAAGGTCCGGTTCTTCCCCGCGACCTTCACGCTCGATACGAAGGATCAGACCTTCGCCACGGGCTCCGGCGGCAGCGCCACTTGTTACGCGACGCTCCGCTGCGTCGGATGGTCGCTCTCCTTCGGGAGCGCAGGGTCGTGCAGCAGCACGCAGGGCGTGAGCGTCATCGATCTCGGACTCCACCCGTTCGCCATCGATCCCGGCGCGGTGATCGGCGGCGGCGGCGAGGGGCCGACCGGGGGAGTGCGGTTCGCGACCAACCGCAAGAGCGCCACGTTCGTCGGCGCAGGGAGCGGCTGTGCGAGCTACGGGTTCAGCGACGGGAGCAACGCGCATCCCGTCGGCGGGCAGGTGCTGCTCACGTACGTGCCCTGAGCGCGCCTCGGTGACGTTGGCCTGACCGGCGGCAACTGGGTCTACACGATACGTCGATGGGAGGCTCGCGGCGTGCGCGCCTCTCCGCTGATGCGCGCGTCCAGTCGTCAGTCGTCAGTCGTCAGTCGTCCGAGAGCTTTTTTTGCGTCTTCTCTCGTCTCGTCTCGTCTCGCACTGACGACCGACGACCGACGACTGTCGACCTCTCGTCTCGTCGCTGAGATGAGCTAGCTACGAGATTGAACACGGAGGCACGGAGGCACGGAGGTCTGTGAAGTGCTGCCGCGCTCGTGCATCGACGTCATCGAGGCGCCGTCACCGCTTCGGCCAGCAGACGAGAGGTGACAATGGCGCTCGGCAGACTTTCTCGAGGCTCCGCGCCTCCGTGCCTCCGTGTTCAATCCGTTCGGCGACGACGCCGCAGAGCGAGGGCGGCGAGGGCGGCGAGGGGAAGACTCGACGATTGCGCACCGGCGGTGGTGCAGCCGCAGCCCTTCGACTTGTTCGCCTCGGTGTCGACGTTGGTGTCGTCGTGGCTGTCGATCTGCTGGAGGTACGAGACGAGCTGCGCGCGCTCGTCGTCGCCGAGCTTCGCTGCCGCGCCGAGGTGCTTGCCGTCGGGATCGCTCGTGAGGACGTCGCGCAGCGTCGCGGCCGAGCCGTCGTGCAGATAGGGCGGCGTCTCCCAGATCGAGCGCAGCGTCGGCGTGTCGAGGGCGGTGAGCGGCATGCCGAGCCGCTTGCCCGAGCGATCCTTCAGCGTTCCGACGTCGTGCGTCTTGCCCGACGGGCTGTCGGTCATCGGCGCGCCCGCGTGGCAGGTCGCGCACCCCGCGCTGCGGAAGAGCGCGAGGCCGGCGAGCCCCGACTCGCCGAGGGTACCGTCGGCGTTGCGGAAGGGGCTGTCGTGGAACGTGTCGAACGACGACACGTACGCGGCGAGCGCGTCGAGCTCCTTCGAGGCGCCGGCCTTTTTGTCGCCGAGAGGGGTGGCGCGCGAGCCGACCTTCCACGCGTCTTCCGAGAGGAAGCCCGTGCCCGCAAAGGCGCTCCGCATGTCGTGCTCGAAGTCCTGCACCTCGTCGAAGTTCGCGCTCCAGTGCAGCGCGCCGTGCGCGGTGCCCTTGCGGCCGAGGAGCGACGTCGTGTTGCGGAACCCCTCGCCGCGATCGGTGAAGTCCCACACGCGGCTGTCGTCCATGCCGTCGAGGTGGCAGGTCGCGCACGAGAGGTACTTGTCCTTCGACATCCGCTCGTCGGAGGCGTCGAAGAAGATCTTCTTCCCCAGGAGCACCTGCGCGGGGAGCGGCTCGCTCGCGACGGTCGAGACCCGCCCGACCTCCTTGAACTGTCCGTCGGTGAAGTCGACGACGCCCTTCACGTCGTAGATGCCGACGTCGCGGGAGAGGAAGCCCTGCACCCAGAGACGCTTGCTCCCGTCGAGGAGGACGCTCTCTGGCGCCTGCGCGGCCTTCTCGATCGACGTCAGCACCTGGCCGCTGAAGGCGTCGACCACCTCGACCGTGTTCGTGCCCATCGTGGTGACGAAGGCGATGTCTCCGAGCGGGGTGAGCGCGACGTCGAAGGCGAGCGAGCGATCGTTGAAGTCGAGCCGCGTGATCGGATCCTCGGCGCCCTTCACGAGATCGAGCTGCGCCAACACCGTGCGCACGGTGTTCTCGAACGTGAGCGGACGATCGTCGCGCCCCATGCCGCGGGTGACGTTGTCCTTCTTGGCGGGCACGAACGCGCGGCGACCGTCCGGCGTGATCGCGATCGACGAGAGGTAGTTGAGGACGCCGCGGCCGCCCGACTCGGAGTCGGGCGTCTTGTCGTAGGCCAGCTCGAACAGGCGTCCGCTCGCGGCTCCCGACGAGCGCGGCCCACTGAAGCTCGCGGCGTCGACCTCGGTCACCTCCGCGGTGTCGAGCGGCGAGGTGAAGCGCGTGACGAGGATCTTCGACGAGTCGCCGGTGATCGCGAGGCCGCGCGGCGTAGGACCGACGTCGAGCGTCGTGACCGCCTTGGTCGCGGGATCGATCCGCGCGAGCTTCCCCACGGCGCCGAGCGTGACGTACGCGGCGCCGCCGTCCGGGGAAAAGGCGATTCCATAGGGACGTGATGCGTAGGGCAGCGCGATCGTCGAGAGCAGCTTGCCGCTCCCTCCGTCGTGCACCGTGATCGTCGACGCGTCCTCGTTCGCGACCCACACGGCGCCGTCCTTCGCGAGGGCGAGCGTGCGCGGGTGCTTTCCGGCGGAGACCTCGAGGTCGACCTCCAGCGACTCGGTCGAGACCGCGGTGATGCTGTTCGCGTCGGGGTTCACGACCCAGACGCGCTTCCGCGCCTCGTCGAGCACGATCCCGGAAGCGCGCGTCGGGGCCGTCGCCGTCCTCGGATAGGTAGCCGTTTGCAGCGCCGTGCAGGTGGTCTCGCCGTCCTTGCCGGAGACCGCGAGCGTCACCGTCCAGTGGCCGGGGTCCTTGTAGGCGTACTGCGCCTGCGCGGTCGTCGTCGTCACCGCGGGCGTGCCGTCGCCGTAGTCCCAGGTGTAGCTGTAGCCGTCGCCGAGCGGCGCCGTGACCGCGAACGTGGACGCCTTGCCGACCTCGCCGGTCTGCGAAACGTTCAGCGTGCACCCGGGCGCGCCGGCCCCGGTCGAGAAGCTCGAGGCGAACGGCTTCGCGAGCGCGTTGCCCGCGAGGTCCTTGATCCCCCCCTCGGTGAGGACGATCTCGTACGTGACGTCGAGCTCGAGCGGTGCGTCGGGCGCGAAGTTGAGCGTCGAGAGCTGGTAGCTGAGCTTCCCCGGGAGCGGCGCGCCGCCGCTCTTCCGCACGATGAACGTCTCGCCGACCTTCACCGTTCGGACGTCGATCGCGTCGGTGAAGGTGAAGCCGATGCGCGTCGTGAGCGGCTGGTTGGTCGCGCCGTTCTTCGGCACGATCATGTTCGGCTCGGGCGGCGTCGTGTCGGCTCCGGCCTGGTGGGGGATGATCACGCTCCCCTTGCCGTGGTCGTCCCCCGTGATCACGAGGTTGCCGAGGACGTTCGCGAAGTCCTCGTCGCGATTCGACAGCCCGCTCGTCCCGGTGCCGGTCAGCGTGTACGCGCCCTTGGTGCGCGTATCGAACTTCGCGTAGTTCGTGCCCATGCCGGCGTGCGCGAAGCCGTCCTGGATCTGGAGGTATCCCCCCTTGTCCGTGCCGCCGACGGGGGTCGCGTCGATGAAGTTGATGAGCCCCGGGTTCGAGATGTCGTGGACGTGGATCTTGTTGTCGTTGCCCGCCGCGTAGATCTTGTTGCCGTTCACGATCGAGCTGTACGCGTTCGGCATCCCGACCTTGCGCGTGCGGAGCAGCTTCGGCTGCAGCGGATCGCCGATGTCGAGCGTCGTGTACCCGGGCTCGTCCATCGAGGCGACGACGAGCAGGTTGCCGATCGCGAACGTGGGGCCGACGCGGAAGCCGCCGAGCTGCGACGCGGGGATCGGGTTCGGCTTGCCGCCGCGATCCGCCATCTTCGGATTCGTCGGATCGCCGACGTCGACGATGTAGACGCCGTTGCCCGAGCCGCCCAGGTAGACGTAGGGGAACTGGACGGCGAGCCACCACGCGCCGGTGCCGTAGTCGCTCTCGGTGACACCGGGGAGCTTTGCCTCCGCGACCTTCTTCGGCGCGAGCGGATCGCTCCAGTCCCACACGACGAAGCCGTAGATCGACTGCACGAACACGTAGTCGTCGTGGAACCCGTACCCGTGCGCCTCGCGCATCGCGTAGGTCTCCTCGTCGTACTTCTTCGAGACGAGCTTCGGTGCGCGCGGATCGGCGATGTCGACGAACGCGATCCCGCCGCCCGCCTTGCCGGAGTCCGGCGCGAAGATCACCGCGAGGTAGCCGCGGTGCATCTGCATGGTCCCGGTGCCGCGCGGGACGCCGAGCGCAGAGTCGATCTTGCCGATGACCTTGAAGACTTCGGCGTCTGCGTACGCGACGTTCGGCAGCCCCGGCCCGTCCGCGCGCGCGCCCCTCGGAACGGACGAACCCACGGTGATGGAACCGAGGAGCGCAGCGACGAGGAGCCCGTGGCGCATTCTGCGTGACCAGAGATAGCGCTCTCCTCGCATCGGAGCGACCGCTTCCGTTCGTTCTCCCTGTGACGCGTGGCGTCGGCGCACGCGGGCGCTCTCGGCCGTGCACGCGAGCGAACGCGTGTGACACGTGGTGCAAGAGCGCCACTCACGACCATGGACCTGGACATCGTCCATCGCCGCACGCTCGGTTCGGCGACGTCACACGCGCTCGAGCGCGAAGCGGGTGTCACACGTTCGTGACCACGTATCGGCCCGCGCAACACTTCCCGCCGCCAAGGCGTTTTCTCGGCGATTTCCTCTTGGCACGCAGGTCGCAGTGAGCACCGCCATGGCAATCCTCTCCCGCACGTTCTCGGTTCCGCGGAGCATCGTCCTCTGCGCGCTCGGTGTCGCTCTCTCGACCGCCTGCACGACGGGGACGATCGGCGAGAGCTCGGCGCCCCTCGACTCCACGTCGCAGCTCGTTCGCGACGAGGCGGCGGGGATCTCCTTCACCGTGCCGTCGACTTGGCGCTCCACTTCGGACGCGGTGCTGTTCAAGGACAGCTACGGCGTCTTCGTCTCCGGCGAGGATCGTGATCCATCGACGGAGGGGCCGCACGACCGTGAGCCCATCGCGCGTATCGCCTGGCGGTACGCGGCGTCGCCGGGCGACATCGAGACGCTCGTCCGTGCGCACCTGAACGATCCGAGCGAGGAGACACCGCAGCGCGCGGACGTGCAGGTCGACGGCCTCCGCGGGGTCGTCGTCACGGGTCTCGCGGGCAGCGAGCCCTACTCCGTGGTGTACGTCGCAGCCGAAGATCGCGTTTACGAGATCGGCCTCTGGACGCACAGCCGAGGCCTCGATGATCGCGCGCGTGAGGTGCTCGCGTCCATTCGCTTCGCGAAGCCTACCCGCTCGCTCGAGTCCCTCGGTCTGCAGCACGAGGACGACTCGCTCCACTGGCAACCGACGGGCGAGATCTCTGCGCGAAACGCGGCGGCGTTCGCGGCCCGGCTGACCGACCTCACCGACGACGGTCCGGATCCCGAGAAGGACGCTCCGCCGGCCCCCCCGGCCGAAGAGCTCGGTGAGCGTGCGTCCGCGCTCTCGTGCGGGATCCTCGCGCCGTACGGCACCGACATGGAGTGGCAGACCCAGTGGGACGCGAGCGCCAACTACTACGGATACGCCGGTTGGACGCGGATGAGCGGAAACGGCGGCAGCTGGTGGGGAGAGGGGTTCCACGTCAGCTGTGCCGATTCATATTATCATAATCAACAGTACGCAAACGATTGGCCGCTGCAGTTCGGCGCCAATGTCTATTCTCACTTCTCGGGGTACGTGAAGTACGCCGGCTGGGCGCGTGGTGGTCACTACACGCTCGGCCGAATCGTCATCGTGAGGAATGGCAGGTGGAGCAGCCTCAGCGCGCACCTCAATGGATTCGGCGCCGGGATCGCCGCAGGCGTGTGGATCAATGCGCCGAAGACCGTGATCGGGTACGCGGGCAACTCGGACGGTGGCGCCGGATACGGATGGGCACCCCACCTCCACTCGCGCGTCACGTCCGGTGAAACGTACAACGGCTACGGAATGCCGATCGGCGGATACGCCGTGATGCCGCGCGCGTTCCGCTGCTACGGCTGTACGGACTTCGACGAGAAGACGCCGGACGGCCGTAAATGGTACACGCAATTCTACAAGAATCGCTGGATGAAGTATTGATCGGGCGAAAGGGACGGGCCTTCAGTCGTCGTGGTGCCCCGCTCCGGGCGCTGTCGACGACGCTCGTGCCGCCGTGGCGCGGATGATGTGGTCGACGATGAACAAACCGAGGCCGATGCTGCAAGGTCCGGTCGTCGCCTTCCTCGCTCCTCGCGGTCGCGTTCGCTCTCGCTTCGCCGTCGGCTTTCGCGAACGGTGATATGGAGCAGTGTGCGCGTCATCCACCACCCGAGCGCGACGGCGTACCTCGAGGCCGCCGGCGCCTTCCTCACGGCGCACGAGGACACGTTGAACATGGCCTACGCCGTCGCGGCCGACGTCGCGCGGAGGCAAGTGGTGGGCGCGTTCCTGGCGAGCGTGCACGACGACGACGACGCGGTCGTGGGCGTCGCGGTGTGGACGCCACCTTTTCCGATGATCGTCTCGGCGCTTCCCTCGGCCGCAGTCTCTTTGTTGGTCGACGCGCTCGACTTCGAGGGGCGACGCGCGCTACCGGCGGTGAGCGGTCCAGTGGCGGCGTCGCGTGCGGTCGCCGAGGCGTGGTGTGCGCGCCACGGCGGAACGGCGACACCGCGCACTGGATTGCGCGCGCACGTGCTCGAGCGCGTGACGGAGAGCCCGCGGACGCGCGGCACGATGCGCGTCGTGACGATCGAGGAGATCGCCTTCTTCGCGCGTTGGATCGAGGCGTTCGCGCGCGAGCTCGCGCTGCCGGCGCACGAACCGGGAGAGGTCCTCGCGCGAAGGTGGATCGAGCAGCAAGCGCTTTTCGCGTGGGATGCGCGCGATCCCGCGCAGACGGCCTCGATGGGGGTGGTCGCCGGGAAGAGCCCGAACGGACGACGCATCGGCTGGGTCTACACGCCACCGGAAGCCCGACGGAAGGGACACGCAGAGGCGCTGGTCGCCGAGCTCAGCCAGCGCGTCGTCGAGGAGGGGCTCCGCTGCTACCTCCACACCGACCTCGCGAACCCGACGTCGAACGCGCTCTACGCGCGCATCGGATATCGACCGACCGTCGACGTGCAGGAGATGGCGATCGCGAAGTGACCTCGTCCGCGTGACGCTCGCGCCCGCGCGCTCGATCTCGAATTCGGGGGCGGTGCGCCCCGAATGCGACTACAGTCACGTGCGAAAGCGGGGGACGTTTGGGTTTCATCGACAAGATCAAGGCCATGTTCGGCATGGCAGCGACGCCGGAGCGCGACTCGGACCCGCAGCCGCGGTTGCTCTCGGCCGCACCGACCGCCCCGGCGGTCGTCACATCCGTCGTCGTCGTCACGCCCGAGCCCGAGCCGCTGACGGGGGTCGACTTCCCGCGCGTTCGCGTCGCGGCAGGTGTCGCGCCCGCGGTGCACGACCTCGTCGTCAAGGCACAGGAGCTCCTGCGAACGCTGCCGAGCGACACCCCGGCCGCGACCAAGCTCCGCATCGTGCAAGCGGCGTTCAACGCGTTCGGCGTCTCGATCGAGAGCATCGTCGACGCCGCGTCGCGCGAGGTGAAGGCGCTCGCCGAGTTCATCGACACCGGCGAGTCCAACACGGACAAGATCCGCATCGAGGGCGCGAAGCGCATCGCCGACCTCGAGGCCGAGATCGCCAAGGTCAACGCATCGGTCGAGCTCGCCGTCGCGAACCACGCGGCGCGCGCCAGCGAGACGCAGGACGAGATCCTGCGCGTCCAACCGGTGCTGATGTTCTTCGCACAGGAGAAGGCCGCCGCCGCCCCCGTCGCCGCCGCCCCCGTCGCCGCCGTGTTCGCTCCTCCTTCGTTCGGGCTGGAGTCCACGGATCTCGACGAAGAGCCGAAGTCGCCGCCTCCGCGCCCCGTCGCCAAGCGGCCCGGAGCGCCCGGCGAGGGCGTGCCGCGCGGCGTGCCCCGCGGCTGAGAGGTCGTGAATCTTTCGCGCGGTCACACGCCCGCCCACAGGGAGCCGAGGAGGCGGGGAGTGACACGGAGGTCGAGCATGTGCTTCCGCTCGCGAGCACCGAGGTTGTGGCCGCAACGGCTGACCTGACGTCGTCGCAGCGCCCGGCAGACCCTCTGGATCTCCTCCCCGCCTCCCCGCCTCCCTGTTCATCCTGTTCATCGGCGGCGCCGGTCGAGAGAGCAAAGTTCACGCGTCAGGCCTTGGCCGCTCAGCGGCGCGACAGAACGGCCTGCGCGAGCTCTTCGAGCACCGGCACCGACTCGTCCCAGCCGAGGCAGCCGTCGGTGATGCTCTGGCCGTAGCGGAGCGGCGCGCCGGGGGAAGGGTCCTGCCGTCCCTCGACGAGGTGGCTTTCGAGCATCACGCCCACGATCGCGCGCGAGCCGCCGGCGATCTGCGCGGCGACGTCACGCGCGACGAGCGGCTGGCGACGGTAGTCCTTGCTGCTGTTCCCGTGGCTGCAGTCGACCATGACGTGCGGAGGGAGCCCCGCGCGCGCGAGCGCGGCCACCGCCTTGGCCACCGAGGCCGCGTCGTAGTTCGGACCCTGCTTGCCCGAGGCCGAGCCGCCGCGGAGGATGACGTGACACGCGTCGTTGCCGCGCGTCCCGACGATCGCCGACAGGCCCTGCTTCGTGACCGAGAGGAAGTGATGGCGGTTCCGCGCGGTGCGTACGGCGTCGATGGCGACCTGCACGCTCCCTTCGGTGCCGTTCTTGAAGCCGACGGGCATCGAGAGACCGGAGGCGAGCTCGCGATGGACCTGGCTCTCGGTGGTGCGCGCCCCGATGGCGCCCCACGCCACGAGATCGGCGGTGAACTGCGGCGTGATGGTGTCGAGGAACTCGCAGCCGGAGGGGACGCCGAGGTCGCCGAGATCGAGCAGCAGCTTCCGCGCGATGCGCAGGCCACTGTTGATGGCGAACGATCCGTCGAGCTTGGGATCGTTGATCAGCCCCTTCCACCCGACGGTCGTCCGTGGCTTCTCGAAGTAGACGCGCATCACGACGAGCAGGTCTCGCGAGAGCCGCTCGGCCAACGGTTTCAGTCGCGTCGCATACTCGATCGCCGCGGCAGGATCGTGGATCGAGCACGGCCCGACGACGACGAGGAGGCGATCGTCCTCACCCGAGATGATCCTCCGCGCAGCGTCCCGCGCCTCGGCGATCGTCTGGGCGGCGCGCGGATCGACGGGTAGCTCCTCGATCAGGATCGCGGGCGGGATGAGCGGTCGGACCTCGTCGATGCGGAGGTCGTCGGTGTTCTGCGGCACGCGGGTCGACATGGGGGAGGCGCATCGTATGCGGTATGGTGGCCGCGGTGTTCACGCCGGAGGAGGCTGACGGATGAGTGGCTCGAGCTGCGCGATTCGCGGGACGTTCTTCGATTTCACCGACGACCCGTGGAAGCACGTCGGTCAGGAGCAGCGCGCAGCGCGGTTCTTCGAGGACGGCTTGCTCATCGTCCGCGACGGCATCATCGCGGACTTCGGTCCGTTCGCGGAGGTCGCGCCGCGACACCCCGGCGTCTCGATCACGCACATCAAGGAGCGCGTGATCCTCCCCGGCTTCATCGACGGTCACATCCACTTTCCGCAGGTGCGCGTCCTCGGGGCGTACGGCAACCAGCTCCTCGACTGGCTCCAGACGTGGATCTTCCCCGAGGAGAAGAAGTACGCGGATCGCGACTACGCCCGCGCGGCCGCTTCGTTCTTCTTCGATGCGCTGCTCGCCGGCGGCACGACGACCTGTCAGGCGTTCACCACGAGCAGCCCCGTCTCGACCGAGGAGCTCTACGCAGAGGCCGAGCGCCGCGGCGTGCGCATCATCGCGGGGCTCACCGGGATCGATCGCTTCGCCCCCGCCGACTACGCCATCACGCCGGAGTACTTCTACACGGAGTCGAAGCGGCTGATCGAGCAGTATCACCGCAAGGGACGGCTCCTCTACGCCATCACCCCGCGCTTCGCCGTCGGTTGCTCGGAGGAGATGATGGACGCGTGTCGGCGCCTCAAGGAGGAGCACGACGACTGCTGGATCAACACGCACATCTCCGAGAACCCGTCGGAGATCCACACCGCGCGCGAGCAGTACCCGGAGTGCACCGACTACACGCACGTCCACGAGAAGCACGGCTTGCTCGGCCCGAAGTTCACCGCGGGCCACGGGGTCTGGCTCTCGAACGACGAGCTCCGTCGCTTCGCCAAGACGGGCGCCGCGCTCTCGTTCTGCCCGCTCTCGAACCTCTTCCTCGGGAGCGGTCTCTTCCGCCTCGGGCGGGCGACGGATCCCGAGCACCGCGTCCGCTTGAGCGTGGGGAGCGACATCGGCGGTGGGAACGCCTTCAGCATCATCCGCGTGCTCGAGGAGGCTTACAAAGTCGGCCTCTGCAACAACACCATGCTCGATGGATCGGTCAGCCCGCGTGACCAGGATCTGGCCGAGGCGGAGCGGAACAAGCTCGGTCCCTATCGCGCCTTCTATCTCGCGACGCTCGGCGGCGCGCACTCGCTCTACCTCGACGACACCATCGGCAACTTCGACGTCGGCAAGGAGGCCGACTTCGTCGTGATCGACTGGAACGCTGGGCAGCACGCGATGCGCTGGCACCAATCGCTGGTCGTCCCAGGCGCGCGAGCGCCGAAGACGATGGACGAGGCCGCGCAGCTGCTCTTCGGCGTCATGGCCGCGGGCGACGATCGCAACGTCGACGAGACCTGGGTCGCCGGTCGACGCGTCCAAGCGAAGGGCGCGCTCGCGAAGGACGGCGCCGCGGGAGGAACGTGAGCGAGCCTTCGCTCCCTCATGTGAGCGGCCCGCGCTCGCGGTGCGCGTCTCTCGCGCATCGGCGCTCGTCGTGCAGAAGGTGCGGGCGGCGGACGCCGACTGGTTCCTCGCCTGGCAGCACGAGGTCGCCGCGGACGCCGCGGGGTTCACCGGCTACCGCGGCACCGACGTGTTCGCGCCGTCGCAGGAGCGTACCGACGAGTGGGTGGTCGCCATGCACTTCGACGACGACGCCGCGCTCCAGCGCTGGCTCGATTCGCCGGTACGGCTCGCGCACATCGAGCGGCTGCGCGCGCGCATCGGCGACTTCGAGCTGAAGAACCTGCCCGGCGGCTTCGGTGGCTGGTTCGCCGGGATGGCGCGCGCGTCCGGCGCGGCTCCCCCGCCCGGGTGGCGCATGGCCCTCACCGTCCTCCTCGGTCTCTACCCGACGGTGATGCTGCTCGCGCTGTTTCCCGGGCCGCATCTCCGCGGTCTCGGGCTCGCGACCTCGATGCTGATCGGCAACGCGATGAGCTGCGTGCTCTTGCAGTGGGCGGTGATGCCGCTCGTGACGAAGCTCGTGGCTCCTTTTCTCCGGGCCAAGCCGGACGACGGAGCACGCTCGATCGGCGGCGCGGTGGCGATCGCGCTCTCGCTCGGCGTGCTCGTCCTCGTCTTCCGGCGAATCACCGGCTGAGCGTCACGGCACGCCCTGGAGCGTGGACGACGTGATGGTGAGGCTCTTGGCGTTCGTGCCGACGGCCGTCCCGGCGTTCTTCGTGGTTCCCGAGGCGACGTTCGTCCAGTGGCCGCCGGTGTTGCCGGTCATCTTGGTGTCGATGAACGAGAGCGTTCCGCCGAAGTCGTTGCTGGTGAAGAACACGCCGCCACCGAAGGCGCCTACGCCCGCGGCGTTGCCGAGGATCGCGTCGCCGCACAAGAGCAGGTTCACAGACTGACCGTCGCTGTAGATGGCGCCGCCGTTGCCGCCCGAGCCGACCTCGTGCTGCCCGTTGTTGATCACGCTGCACTTGCTCGCGTCGTCGTTGTTGGCGCCGTTCCCGATCGCCTGGTTGCCGCTGAACAGGCTGTCGTAGATCTCGAGCGCGCAGAACAGACCACCAACCGCTCCGGCGTTGCTCGCCTTGTTGCCTTGGAAGGTGCTCTTCACGATGACCGCGCCGTGCTTGCTCCCGACCACGTAGATCGCCCCGCCGCCGGTGTCCGGTCCGAGCGGTGCGGCCTGGTTGTTCATGAAGATCGAGTCGATGACGGTGAGGTTCCCGTCGCGCATGTAGAGCGCGCCACCCTCCCCGTCGTTCCAGCCTTGCGAGCACGGCGCCGGCGCTACCGGAATCGCCTCCTTCGGCGTGGCTTTCCCGTTGATCAGCGCGAGGTGCTGCAGCGTGAGGCGGCTCTCGTTCGCGCGGAAGTTCGGGCTGTCGAAGCGGAGGATCTGCACGGCGCCGCCGCCGTCGAGGGTGATCTTGTTGCCGCCGTCGATCACGCTGCTCTTGTTGATCGGGAGCGTGAGGGTGGCCGTGACGGGAATGGTCACCGGTGCGCTTCCGCACGCGAACGTGATCACGCCCCCGAGGGTGGTCGCT
>JBKJQC010000979.1:0-4578 GCA_046593995.1 Polyangiales bacterium | reverse complement strand
CCGGCGTCGCGGAGACCAATCCGTGATGGTGCGGCGCGGATCGGTCGCGCTCGTGATCTCGATCTCGGTCGTGGGCGCCAGCGTGATCGCCGGGTGTTCGAGCTCTGCCGCGGGACCCGCCGCACCCGTCGCAGACGCCGCGCCGATCGACTCCGGGCCCCCCGCGGACAAGACGACCGGCCTCGCCTGCAAGATCGACGCGGACTGCGACAAGACCGGCAACGAGATCACCATCTGCGCTGCGTCGCTGCCGAACGGCTCGCTCTACCCCGATCCCGTGTGCCTCGGCCTCGAGTGCGATGTCGGCGACGGCACGCGCATCCTCTCGTGCGACGGCGGCAGCGGCCTGTGCGTGGCGAGCGGATCGGGCGGTATCTGCCTGCCGCAGTGCGACTTCGACGACAGCGGCGCGACCCCGAACGGCTGCGGCGCGAAGAACGGCTGCTGGCCGTACGGATGGGGGAAGGACGACGCAGGAAAGCTCGTCGCCGTCGGTTACTGCTGGGGCGGCTGCGGCGTCGATGCGGATTGTCCGACCGGGCAGCTCTGCCAGCGTGAGGACGGCCTCTGCACCAAGAAGAAGGTCGCGTACACGAAGGTCCTTGGCGAAGCGTGCACCGAGGCCGACGCCGGCTCGACGAACACCGTCGCGAAGTGCAACTGCCTCTACACCTCGAGCGCCAAGGCCGGCTACTGCACGACCGTGTGCAAGGTCGGTGAGAGCGGCTGGTGCGGGGACGGCTTCACCTGCGATCCAGGTCTCCCGAAGACGGCGCTCTTCCCTGACGACATCGTGTTCACCAAGGCGCCCACCGGGATCGTCGGCTACTGCCTGAAGAACTGCGACACCGACGCGGAGTGCGAAGGGCTGAACGCCCACTGCGACGAGAACGCGGGCATCGGCCGCAAGACGTGCCAGATCGGAGCTCGACGCTGCGCGACCAACGCGCACTGCCCGACCGGTCAGACGTGCATGGGGGCCACCGCCGATGCGCTCGGAGCGTGCGGCTGAAGGCTCGATCGACTACATCGGGTCCAGCATGAACGCGCGCGTCCTCGGTCTCGTCGTGTGTGCGCTTGCGCTCTCGCTCTGGAACGCGGGCTGCGACGACGACCGGAAGAGCGCGCCGGCAGCCAAGACCGAGCCCCTCGAGCCGAAGGAGCCGGAGCACTTCCCGCTGCCCAAGGTCCTGAAATCCGTCGTGACCGGCGCTCCGGCGGCGAGCGGATCCGTCAAGCCCGACGCCGGTCCATCCGACGCGGCGAGCGACGCCGTCGCGGTCGCGCCCTCGTCCTCGGTCAAGAAGAACGACGCCGGAAAGTGACCGGCGCAGGGGCGCGGGCTAGACTGCAACGCGTTCTTGCTTGGTCGTCTGCTGCGGAGGTCGTCATGCGTGCCCTGTTCTTCACATCGTCGTTCATTCTGGCGCTCGCCGCTCTCGGCTGCTCGAGCAACGACAAGAGTGATTCGACGCCGACCGACAGCGGGACGAAGACGGACGCCAAGACCGACGGCAGCGTGCGCGACGGCGGCGTCGAGGACGACGACGGACCGCCGTCCGACACCGGCGGCATGCCGAGCGACACGGCCTCGTCCACCGACACGGGCACCAAGGTCGACACGGGAACCGCCAGCGGCTGCGACAAGCACGTCGGCGACGCGTGCGATCTCGTGCTGCAGAACTGCCCGAGCGCGGACGACAGCTGCGTCTACAGCTCGTCGACCAAGGCGAACGTCTGCGCGAAGGTCACGACGGGACCGGGTCTCAAGGGCGAGCCCTGCACGAAGAACGAAGACTGCGACAAGGGCCTCTCCTGCTACGACGACGGCAAGTGCTCCCCCGCGTGCTGCACCGGCAACAACTCGGTGTGCGGCGCCGGCGGCACGTGCTCGCTCGCGATCACGGACAGCACCGACAAGGTCATCTACCACGCGTGCTCGTACAACGCGGTCTGCAACCCGTTCAAGTACGACTGCCCGACCGGCCAGCTCTGTCTCTTCTCCGAGGCTCCGAGCACGTTCAAGTGCTCGACCCCCTCGAGCGCGGGCGCCGTCTCCAAGGCGCCGGGCGGTGCGTGCACCTACGTGAACGACTGCGGCGAGTCGCAGACCTGCACGCAGCTCACGAGCGGCGGCGACGCGGGCAGCGGGCGCAAGTGCTACCTGTTCTGCTGGCTCTCGAAGCCGATTGGCTTCATGCCCGGCACGATGCCCGACGGACGCTTTGCGGCGAACGGCGACTGCATGGTCAACGGCACGAACTACGGCACCTGCAGCATGATCACCGGCATCGGCGGCGGCCTCGGGATGTGCATCCCCTGATCTCCGGCGCTCCCGCCTCGCTCGCTCTCCGCGCCGTCCAGGCGGCAATACGGTCATCCGGTCGAAGGAACGGCTGAGATGGCGTAGAACCCCGGGGTGAGCTTTCGCCGCTTCGCCCCCCTCGCCGTCGGTGCTGCCTTCGCAACTGCTGTCCTCGCGGACGCAGCGGAGGCGCAGGCGTTCACCACGCGACTGCACGTGATGATCGCGAACAAGATCCGCGTCGCGCTCGTCGCGTCCGGCGGCACCAGCGTTCCGTTGCAGTTCGGCGCGTACACCGTGTCGTTGTCGGCACAGGACGCAAAGGCGATCCGCGATCAACCGCTCGCCTTCCGCGCGGGCGCGATCGGCCCCGACAACGTGATCTTCCCGGGGATGACCGATCCGTCGCACGCGATCGAGCAGCGGCCGTTCGAGCAGTGTCAGCTCCTCTACAACGCCGCCGTCAACGACACCGAGCGCGCGTACGCGATCGGCTGCTTCCTCCACGGATCGACCGACGCGATCGCGCACCACTACGTGAACTACATGACCGGGGAGACGTTCACGCTCACGCCGCTCACGGCGAACCGGACGTCCGCGTACTCGAACGTCGTGCGGCACATCACCGCGGAGGCGATGATCCAGAAGGCGGCGTACACCGCGCAGCCCGCCGAGTTCGGGACGGGGCCGATGGCGATGTCCATCCCCAAGAGCTTCCTCCTCCGCACGTACTTCGACGTGAAGAGCCCCGTCTGGCAGATGGCGTCGAAGCACTACAAGGCGAAGTTCGACGCGGCGAAGGCCGCGAATCCGAACGCGTCACTCCCGACCTTGGTGCAGAGCGCCGGCCTCGCGCCCGCCGAGCAGCTGACCCTCGCGCCGTTCTACATCGAGGAGATCGAGGCGAGCCGCGTGAAGATGCGCGCGGACGTGGTCGCGACGGTCAAGGCGCT
The DNA here is from genome assembly GCA_046593995.1 of Polyangiales bacterium. Taxonomy (GTDB): domain Bacteria; phylum Myxococcota_A; class Polyangia; order Polyangiales; family JADJMO01; genus JALHOE01. The sequence continues at coordinate 1,320 of JBKJQC010000979.1, read as the reverse complement.
GCAGGATCCGACCACGACCGACGGCGCGAAGCTGAAGGTCACGGCCGGCGCGGATGGCAAGCTCGGCACCTACGACGACAAGACCGCGTGCACCCTCGGCTGCCCGGCGCTCTACGCGAAGTACTTCACGTACGTCGGGCTGCTCCTGCCACGCAAGGACGCCGCCGGGATGGCGCTCCCGTCCGCGTTCGACAAGATCAGCGACGAGCTCGGCGCCGACCTCCGGAAGTTCAACCCCGCGATGGTCGACACGATCGAGAACGTCTCGACGAAGATGAACGGCCCGCTCTCCGCGACGAGCGACGGGCTCGACATCAACAAGGCCGACGTCTCGATCGCGTTCGCCCCGGTGAAGAGCTGGGCGGACGACATCACGACGATCGACTACCAGACGATCACCAAGGCGGTGGTCCCGGACTGGCTGCAGAACCTGCAGGACTTGATGCAGACGGCCGGCGTGACCGTGTCGATCCCCGACATCATCGCCGCGCTGATGCAGCCGGTGGTGCAGCCGATCAAGGACGCGATCAAGACCTACGTGATCGATCAGGCCGAGACCGAGGTCGGCAAGCTGATCGACGAGTACAAGGCGACGTACGTCGCGATCAAGGCGGAGTTCGACGGGCGCATCACCAAGGCGGCGCCGCCGAGCGGCTCGGTGCTCACGAAGTTCTTCGAGAGCGGCCTCTATGCGTACTCGTTCAACGTGGCGGCCGTCGCGATCGCGAAGCACGAAGTCGTGATGCCCGATGCGAACGACGTGGGCCCCGCCTCGTTCGACGCGTCGCACACCCCCGCGTGGATGCAGCTCGGTCTCTGCGACTACCTCCGCACGGCGGTGTTCCCGCTCGGCCTCGACGTGAAAGCACTGATGTCGCTGAAGAGCGGCGACACCATCAGCGCGTCGACGCTCGGCGAGGACGCGCCCGTCGAGTGTCACGAGGGCTCGCTCTCCGCGTTCGCGTCGTCGCCGAACACGACGAACTGCACGATGACGAGCTTGAAGGCGCTCCTCGTCTCGAAGAAGGGGTCGCTCACCCGCGCGTATCCCCCGTCGTTCGCGGTCGCGCAGCCGAAGTGCCGCAACCTGGCGGTGCCGGGACTGCCCGATCCGCCGGCGCCGCCCGACGCCGGCGTTCCCGTCGACGATGCAGGGAATCCGGTCGACGACGCGGGCGTGCCCATCGACGACGCCGGGAACCCGGTGAGCGACGGGTCGACGACGAACCCCGCGAACCCCGACACCACGGCCACCGAGGAGAGCGGCGGCTGCGGCTGCCGCACGGTCCCGGCACGGAACGGCGGCGGCGCGGGCGCGGT
>JBKJQC010000844.1:0-2953 GCA_046593995.1 Polyangiales bacterium | reverse complement strand
GTCGCGAGCGCGTACTTCACGCTGGCACCCGGTGCCAACGACTTCGGAACGATCGTGCTTCCGCGCATCCCCGACGGCGGCGCGGCCATCCCGCGAGACGGCGCAGCCGCGGATCTCACGCACGGCGACGTCACGCTCTCGCTGCCCGCCGCGGCCGACCTCTATGTCGATGCGATCGAGCTCGAGACACCCGAGCAGCAGCGCTTTCGCGCCGTGCCGGTCAGCCTCGCGCAAGCTCCTCGTTTCGCGTCGGCGGTTCCGCAGCTCGCTGCGCTCTACGCGCTGGCTCCATACGGGGCGAAGTTCAAGCCGGGTGCGGGCGCCAAGATCGCGAACCGCGCCGGGGTCGCTGCAGGGACCGCCGTGGATCTCTATGCGCTCGGAACGACGTCCTACACGCCGAACTTCGCGAAGTTCTATGTCGTTGCGAAGGGCCGCGTCACCGATGATGGCGCGAGCATCGTGCTCGATGACGGCGAGACCATTTCCGAGCTGAGCTGGCTCGGCATCGCACCTCGGGCAGCTCCGTGAGTTACGACCGGCTTCACGCGATGCACTGCTCCCGACGCGTGTATGCGTTGTTGGCTGTCGCAGCGTGTGCCGTGTCGTGCGCGGGCTCGTCCGACCGTGCGCCGGAGCGAGCGCGCCCGCTCGACTGCGCGTGGGCGCGTGATCCGGGCAATTGCTGGCGTACGTTCGTCGCTGCCGTCGATGTGTGTCTCGGCGATGCAGCGCAGGTCGGGACGGTCGATCAGGACGAGCGAACCTGCCGATATCCCGGCGGCGCGCGCATCGTGTCCTTCCACGCGAAGATGCCGTGGCCCGTTCCGGCGGGATCTCCCGGCGCCGGCGACCTGCACTACAGCGTCAGCTCCGGCGGACGCACCTGCCTCGACCACGTCGAGACGCGCGGGTCGCGCGCGTTCCGCTCCGTCGGCGCGGCAGGCGCGTTCGAGCTGGAGGAGTCGAACGGCCGCATCGCCGTCCACTGCGCCGACGGCAGCACCGTCGAGGGCAGCGCCGACGCGGTGGCCGACGGCCGATGCGGCGATCCGGCGATCGCGCCGGTTCCCACGACCGAGTGGAGCACGAGCGAGCTCCACTTCCAGCATCGGCTCGCCGGTGCGCGCGCCATCGTCTTCGATTGCTACCGCCAACGGCCGCCGAAGTAGGAAGAACAAACCTCGCTGCATCGCGAGAGAACGGAGTTTCGCACATGGTTACCTGGCTCACACGAATACTCGTCCTCGGTTCCCTCGTCGCTGCCGGATGCGGTGGCGGATCATCGACGCCTACAACGACCAGCGCGGACGATGCCGCTGCGGCGGACGACGCGGAGGGCGCGGATACACTCGTCGCCGACGCTGCGCCGGAGACCGCGGGCGAGGCGTGCGGCTACAAGCTCGGAAACACGCTCTGCGACGGCGAATTGCAAGGGTACCTGCGCAACGAGGTCACCGGCCTCGCCACGTCCGCCGAGTACACCACGTTCAAGCTGTCCGACGTGCTCGCTTCCGGCACGCAGCAGTACGCCTTCGTCACGAGCTCCGCTTTCTGGTGAGGCAGCTGCAAAGCGGCCACCGGTCAGGTGGTCATGGGTCTCGCCGCGGTGGCGGAGAAGTCGATGTTCGTGCAGTTCCTCGTGGAGGGAATCAACCCGAGTGCCGTCGCGACGAAGTCGAACCTCGACAACTGGGCGAACACGCTCAAGGTGCCGTTCTCCATCGCGCGGGATCCCGACGGCGCGACGCCATTCAGGCTGAGGACCACGTACGGTCCGAAGGAAACGACGTACATCAACGAGCGCGCGACGCGGAAGATCCTCTACAAGAACACCAACACCGCGACGGCCTTCGAGAAGCTGAAGACGATGCCGTGAGGCAGGCGCCGGGTCCCCAACGGGTGTGCTGCCCGTGGGGGGCGCGGTAGCTGGGGCGCCGGCGCTGAGCTGGGCGCAGCGCCTCGCTACGGGCTCGCGGCGGCGGGAACAGCCGACCACGGACGAATGTCCGTCACGGCGCCGCTAGAGTGCTCAGGGCAGCTTGTCGAGCTCGGGCAAAACCTCAGCTTCCGGCGAGCCCTTCACCAGGATCTTCCCCGTCGCGCGCTCGATGACGTAGGTCGTCTCTTGATCCCGACGACCTTCTTCGGCGTGATCAACGATCGCGCGTGCAGCGACAGCTGAGCGGGTTCCACGTGTAGCCGGTGACGCAGTAGGCGGTCGTCGTGCACGCCGCCTGGCACTCACACGTCTTGGGATTGAAGACGTAGCCCTCGATGCAAACGGCCGTGCACGCCGCCGGCTTGGCGGCCTGCTCCGTCGAGGCGGTCGGGAGCTCGTCGCCACCTTGTTCGGCGATGCAGCCGACGAGCGAGAGCAGCGAGACGATGGCGATGGAGCGGAGCGTGATGGCGATGGTCATGAAGAGTCCCCCTGCGAGCGTGTATGGGAGCCGCGTATCGCGTTTCACGACCACCGTCACCTGCGAAGCGGCCGCTGCCTGGCGCACGGTTGACCCAGGTCAAAGGCACGCGTCCGCCAAGCCGCCCTGTCGTTGCACGACCCACCGTCCTTGGTCGCAACGAACCACCGTCTGCTGCCCGCACGCCTCGTAGGTGCAGACCAGCATTCCGGCGCAGTTGACGCCGTGAATAGGCTCCCGTGCCGGACACGAAGAAGGGATCTCGTTTCCGGGACGGTCTGCGCATCCGGCGAGCACCACGACGACCATCGGACCGAGGACTCGAGATCTCATCCCCTCGAGCTCTCCGGCGATTCATGCGCGCCGCGCCGCCCCAGGCGGCCTTGGTTCACGGCGTGAATCGCAACGCCTGGTTCGACGCGACCGCGCTCGCCATGTTGAACGAGTGCTGCACGCCGACGGTGCCGGTGAGACTCTCGAGTCCGACGGTCGCCGACGAACCGGTGGCGCGTGCGTTGCCGGCAGGCTGC
>JBKJQC010000662.1:0-3653 GCA_046593995.1 Polyangiales bacterium | reverse complement strand
GAAGTTCTTGAACGGCGAGTAGCTGATGAACAGCACGCCGTGGAACTGGCTGTTGATCAGCTGCTTTTCGCGGGCGATGCCGCTGCCCGTCGCCGTGGCGAGCGACGCTCCGACGTTGAGGCCGACGCGGAAGCGCTGCTCGGAGCCGAAGCGCTTCTCGAACGCCAGCATCGGCGTGAACGTCGGACCGGGATCCGCTGCGTAGCCGCGCGCCGCAGCGCCGCTCGCGGGGATGTCGGTCTGGACGATGACGGCCATGCCGATCGGCGCGTCTTCGACGCGGAGGATGCGGTACTTGAGGTTGAACTGGTAGTTGCCGCTGAAGAACGCGTTGACGTCCGTCTTCAGGTTCTTCGTGCCGGCTGGCGGCAGACCCGGGGGATCGCCGGAGACGAGATCCACCGGGAGGCCGATGCCCACCGTGAAGTTCTTGAACGGCGAGTAGCTGATGAACAGCACGCCGTGGAACTGGCTGTTGATCAGCTGCTTTTCGCGGGCGATGCCGCCGACGGCCGCCGTCTCCTTCAGACGGAGCAGGCCGAAGCCGCCGTCGAGGACGAGGCCGAACGCGAGATCACCGGCTGCCAGCACGTCGGTGCCGTTGACGGTGAAGAACCCCTTCGAGTCGACGGCTGCGCGGAAGAGCCGCGTGTTCATGCCGTCGCCGTTGTTCAGGCTCGTGTTCTCTTGCGCGTGCGCGGTGCGCGTGGTGGCGGGCGCGATCGCGGCGCAGGTGCCCATGACGGCGGCTCCTGCGAAGAGCGATCGAACTGCGCGACGACGCCGAGAGGGAAGAAGCGAAGTCATCGATCACTCCTGCGAAAGGGGCACACCAGTCGGACCGGTACTCCGCAACGTTGTCCGACCGCGTACCACGGGGCAAATCTCTCGGTCAAACGGAAAGGTCCCCAGCCCGAGATGCCCCGAGATGGGAGAGCACGCGTCTCGCGGAGAGCGCGCTCCTCGATTCTCGACCGCTTCGTGTCCGATCGCTATCTTCCCGTGCGTGCAGCTCACGCGCGCCCTCCTTCGCGCTGGGGGGCCACTCTTGTTCGCGCGGGGGTTCGCGAGGGGCTCCGCACTGGGCGCCGCACTGGGCGTGCTCCTCGCGGGGACGCCTGCCCATGCGCAAAAGGCGTCGCTCGCCGGCTCGTGGAGCGCGGGCGCGCTCGTCGAGAAGGTCAACGTCGGCAACTGGGTGCCCGAGTGCGGCCCGCAGCCGAAGAGCAGCGCCGCGGGGGGAGGGGGCTACACCGTCTCGCTCTCGGGCGACGAGCTCGTGTTCTCGGGCTCACCGGCCTTTCGCACCGATCGCTGCTGGGATCCTGGGTGGCCGACGCTCTCGCACAGCACCAATCCGGCATCGCGCTCTTGGAAAACACGCTGCGAGAGCCCCGCCGGGCACGCCCTCAAGGCCAGCATCACGACCAACGTGGCCGCGGTCGACGACGACACGATCGTCTTGAGCGAGAACGCCACGTACACGTCGCAGATGCAGACGGGGAGCTGCACGGCGACCGTCTCTCGGTCGCGTGTGTGGAAGCGCAACGTGCCGACGGCACCCGCCGCGACGCCGACCGCGACTCCGACGCCGAGTCCGACCGGCCCGCCACCGCCACCGCCGGCCACGACGCCGAAGCCGACGCCGGCGTACACGTGCGCGAGCCCAGGCGAGCCGGCGACGCTCGAGGTGCGACCGCGGCGCAAGATCATCCGGGCCGGCGAGCAGTTCGAGTTCCACGCGCGCGTGCTCGATGCGAGCGGCTGCGAGCTCGCGGGGAAGCCCACCTTCAAGCTCGCCCCCGAATCGTCGGCGTCGTCGGCCCTGACGGTGGAGCCGCGAGGATTGGTCAAGGCTGCGGCCGCGGCCGAGCCTGTCGTCGCGACCTTGATCGTCGAAGGGGCGGGAAAATCCGCAAAAGTCGAGATCGAGGTCGTCAGCGCGAAGAAGTACGACGAGCTCCTGGCCGCTTCGGGTGGCGACGCAGGGATGGACGATCAGGCGGTCGCGATCGTGGTCTCGGGCGGCGGCGGCGGCGAGTCGCTCGTGCGCGATCCCTCGACGGAACAAGCGGGAAGACGTCGCTTCGCCTGGCTCGCGATCGCCGGCGGCATCTGCACGCTGCTCGCGCTCGCAGCGCTCGTCGTGTATCGCAAGGGGAACGAGAAGGCCGCGCGCGACGAGGAGGCCCGTCGCGCCACGAGGAAGCCGAAGAAGATCGCCCTCGAGCCGGCGCGCCCGCTCCCCGCGACCCCGACGCCCCAACCGATGGGGACGCCGCTGCCGACCCCCTACGCGGGCGGTGCTCCGACCATGCCGGGGCCTGGCAGGGTCTGCCCGTCCTGCGGATCGTCCGTTCCCCACCCGGCAGAGTTCTGTCCGAACGACGGGACGAGGCTTCCGCCCGCGACGGTCGTGACGGGCGCGCGGCCGGTCGCGCAGCCCCCGCCCCAAGAGCGCGGCCGCATCTGCCCCGTCTGCGGAGCGCGCTACGAGCCCGGCGCCATGTTCTGCAGCAAGGATGGCGTGTCGCTGGTCCCCTTGAACTGACCGTTGAACCCAAGGTTGCTCCTCACTCCAGGGAAGAGGGCTCTTCGCAGGCAGACCACAGACGGACCTCGGCAGTCGAGACCTTCCAATCCTCCGCATGGTCGTGGGTCAGAGGATCGTCCGACCGCTCCGTCGGGCCCCGGCCGGCTCACTGCCTCGAAGGCCCGAAGCGCCCGGTCGACCACTCGCGCCTGCACGCTCCTTGATCGTCCCCTTCGCTTCCACGTAGACTTCCTCGGCCAAAGTTCGTGCGACGCGGGTTCCCGGATTTCGGGATTTCGTCTGAAGCTCACCCCTACGGAGACGCCGCACGCCGACCACAAGGTCGCGACGAGAGGCAACGCATCATGAAGATCTCGTGTCAGTCCTGCGGAGCGAAGTACAACATCGCCGACGAGAAGGTCCGCGGGAAGATCGTCAAGATTGCCTGCAAGAAGTGCGGCGCGCGCATCGAGATCGATGGGCGCGAGCCTGAAGCGCAGGCTCATGATCAGGACGAGACCCGCGTCTTCGATCAAGCCGCCGCCCCCGGCGGCGGTGGCAGTAGCGCCGACACGTGGACGGCGTCGATCGACGACAACGATCAGCGCGAGGTGAACACCCAGCAGCTGATCGACCTCATCCGCCAGGGCGTCGCCACCGCCGACACGTTCGTGTGGCGCGACGGCATGGCCGACTGGTCCGCGATCCGCGACGTGGGCGAGCTGCAGGCGTATCTCGCCGCCAGCGCTCCGATGGCAGCGCCGCAGTATTCCGAGCCGCCGACCGCGGCGTATCCCTCGGCCGCGTCTCCGTCATTCAGTGGTGGTGGTGGTGGTGGCGGATACGGTGGCTCGGTCGAGACCGCGCAGCCCGCGCGTCTCGGTGGGTCGCGTCGCGGCGGTGCGGTCGATCTGTTCGCGGCTCCCGCAGCCGGCGACGAGGATCAAGACGTCGCGACGAGCGCGCCCGCCGGCGGATCGCTCGGCGGGATGGGCATGGGCGCCGGCATGCACGGCGATCAGAAGCCGCTCGGCGCACGCAACGAGAACTCGGTTCTATTCTCACTCTCTGCGCTCACCGCATCGGGCCCCTCGACGCCTGCGACCGCTGCTCCGAGCGA
>JBKJQC010000525.1:0-2962 GCA_046593995.1 Polyangiales bacterium | reverse complement strand
GCGACGTCCCCCGCGGCGTCGACGAGGAACGCGGTGAGCCGTGTCGCGCCGCTCGCGGGGTCGATCACGCCGTAGGCCTGCTGGCTCGCCCGGCTGCGATCGGCGAGCACCACGACTTCGCCCCCGCCGCGCTGGGCGAGCTCCGCGGCGGCTGCGACGCCACCTTCGATGACGAGGAGGGCGGTCGCGCCGGACCGTCCGAGCTCGCGACGTGCGAGCGCGAGCGCCTCGACCAGGACTGCCGCAGACGCCGCCGGTCGGGACGGTGCGAACACGATGAGCACCGGTCCGCCGCGCAGCGCAGAGAGCGCGAGCTCGACGCCCGCGTCGTTCGGGAGCACCAGCTCCGGTGCCGGATCGCCTGCATCTATCGTGTTGGGGGGCGTGTTGGGCGCCGCGGGCGGTGCGGCGGGGATGACGATCAGCGCGGGGGGTGCCGCCCGCTTCGCGAGGGGGACCTCGGGCATCGTCGGGGCGGAGAGGCGACGCGAGCGGCTCGACGGAGGTGCGTCGTCGCGCTCGTCGGACATCAGTTCCCCTCGTACTCGCAGCGCGCGTCGCAGGTCTCGTGGACGGTGATGCGCACGATCGACGGGATCGTCGGCCTGAGCCGGTCCCATACCCACTTCGCGAGGATCTCGCTGGTAGGGTTCTCGAGGCCTTCGAGGTCGTTGAGGTAGTTGTGGTCGAGCTGCTCGTGCAGGGGCGCCCACGCTTCGTAGAGGTCGCCGAAGTCGATGAACCACCCGGTCTCGGGGTTCACCGGACCGGCGATCGCGACCTCGATCTTGAAGCTGTGACCGTGGAGGCGCGCGCACTTGTGACCGGCGGGGACGCGCGGGAGGCGGTGGGCGGCCTCGAACTTGAATTCGTGCACGAGCCGGACGTTCAAAGGAGCCTCCGAGCACCACGAGGGATGCGTACGAGCTGACGACAGATGCCGCGGGAGCTTCACCGGAGCGCGCCGCGCGCGGAACCCTAGCATCTTCCAAGACCGCGCTTGACCGCGCGGAGCAGGCCGGCGAGAAGAACCGCGTGGATACCGCCCCGCATCCGGGAGCCGGGGGGGGAACTTCGGCCGCGCTGCCGAGGACGTTCGGTCACTACGTGCTGTTCGACCTGATCGGTCGCGGCGGGATGGCCGAGATCTATCTCGCCCGCGCGAAGACCACGGAGGCCGGCGGGGCGCGGCTCGTGGTGGTGAAGCAGATCCTCCCGGAGCTCTCCGCGAACTCGAAGTTCGCAGAAGCGCTGGTGCAGGAGGCGAAGCTCGCCGCGCGGCTCTCCCACGCGGACGTCGCGCAGGTCTTCGACCTCGGACGCGAGAAGGGGGATTCAGGGGGGGCCGGGCGCCTCTTCATCGCGATGGAGTACATCGAGGGGCTCGACCTCAACGAGCTCCTTCGCCGGTGCGCGCGCGCGAAGGTGCCGCTGCCGATCGAGTTCGCGATCCTCGTGGTCATGGAGGCATTGCGCGGCCTCGACTACGCGCACCGCCGGATGGACGACGCCGGCAAGCCGCCCGGCATCGTGCACCGCCACGTCTCGCCTTCGAACGTGCTCGTGTCGGTCGAGGGCGAGGTGAAGCTCTGCGACTTCGGAATCGCCCGCGCGAACGACACCGCGGACGCCCTCTCGCCGGACGCGATCCAGGGCAAGGCCGGCTACATGAGCCCGGAGCACGCGCGCGGAGAGCCGCTCGACGCGCGCGCGGACGTGTTCGCGGCGGGCGTGATCCTCTGGGAGCTGCTCGCGGGACGACGCATGTACCGCGCCGACAAGGCGAAGGCCGAGGGGCTCCTCGCCGTCGCGCGACGCGCCGAGATCCCCGAGGTGCCCGCGCGCGGGCTGCCGTTCGAAAAAGAGCTGCACGCCATCGTGCACAAAGCGCTCTCTGTGGATCGCACCGCGCGGTACCAATCCGCCGCAGCCATGCTCGACGCGCTCCAGCGCTACGTGGCGAAGGCGCGCCTCGTCGCGAGCCCGATTCGCCTCGGCGACTGGCTGAGCGAGCACTTCGGCAACGAGCTCGTGACGCAGCGCCGGGCGCGCGAGCGTGCGATCAAGGCGCTCGAGGGCGGACCGGTCGCGACGGTGACGCCGATCGTCGACGCGCCCGTGGCGAGCGCACCGATTCGACCGGTGTCCCTCTGGCCGCCGGCCGCCGGACCGCCGCCGGCGAAGGAGGTCGCTCCCGAGGCCGCGCCTGGAGTGATCGCCCCCACGGCCGAGCGTCGCCCGGTTGCGCTCTACGGCGTGCTGGCGCTGATTGCGCTCGCGATCGTGGTCGCGATCGTCATGTTCGCGAAGTAGCCGGTTGCGGCGGGCGCCCGTGGGCACCAGGCTTTCGCGCGATGGACGAGCTCCTCACGATTGGTCGACGACGAACGCTTCCGGACGAGCTGCCGCGGCAGGTGCCTGTCGACGTGATCGCGCGACCGGACGCATCTCACCTCGACGACACCGCGCCGGCGAAGGTGCACCGTCGCTTCGACCGCATGGCGCGCCTCGTCGGCGACTCCGGGGCGGAGCGGCTCGCGCGCGCGCACGTGATGGTGATCGGCTGCGGCGGCGTCGGCTCGTGGGCCGCCGAGGCGCTCGCCCGGAGCGGCGTCGGGCGCATCACGCTCGTCGATTTCGATCTGGTCTGCATCACGAACACGAACCGCCAGCTACACGCCTTGAAGGGGACGATCGGCAAGCAGAAGGTCGAGGTCATGGCCGAGCGCCTTCGCGCGATCCATCCGACGGCGCGCATCGAGGCCATCGCGCAGTTCTACGAGAGCTCGACCCGCGACGAGCTCCTCCGCGAGGAGCCGACGTGGATCATCGACGCGATCGACAACGTCACCGCGAAGCTCGATCTGCTCGCGACCTGCGTGCGCCGCGGCATCCCCGTGATCACGGCGATGGGCGCGGCCGGGCGGCTCGATCCGACGGCGATCCGCGTGGACGATCTCGC
>JBKJQC010000520.1:0-6991 GCA_046593995.1 Polyangiales bacterium | reverse complement strand
GGCGAGCTCGATCGGCATGTCGACGACCCTCAGACACTCACCGGCCGCGCATCCAATCACGCACGTCGTTTCGTCCCATCCGGTGCGCGCGGCGTTGCACTTCCGCGCCACCTTCCCGGCACAGACCTTCTCGCCGGCCGCGCACGCCGGCGTCGCGTCGGACGGCGTGCTCCCATCGCCAGAAGCGTCGTTGCTCGTCTCGATCGTCGAGTCGACAGCGCTGCCCGTGTCGCCGACGGCCGTGTCGTTCGCGTCGACGCTCGGCATGGTGTCGGCCGGATCGGCGCTCTCTTCCAGTCGAACATCGGTGGTATCGGCCGCGACCGCGCTGTCCGAGCTCCCGTCGCTGAGCGGCGCATCCGTCGCAGAGTCGGTCTCGAAGCAGACGGGATCGTTCGGATTCACCTGGCAGGTTGCGAGGTCGAGGTTGCGGTAGCAACCGGTCACGCAGGTCGAGAAGCAAGCGGTGAGCGCGGCAAGCACGAACGAAAGGGACTTCATGGCGGCTCCATCCGACCCGTAAGGGGGCGGCAACATAGCATCGACACGAACCTCGAGCCGGTTGCGTGGTGGAGGAGGAATCCTCAGCCCGGTGGAGCATGACGGGGGGAGGCAGCGGGGAGGCACCCCTCCTTCTCGGTCAGTACAACCCGTAGAGCGGACCGCCCTTCGCCGCGAGCGCGTCCACCCGCCGCAGCACCGCAGAGTCCATCTCCAACGGCGGCGCATGGTGCGGCTTGATCCGCGCGTCGATCACGATCGATCCGCGGCAGCCCCATCCCTTGTTCCGGACGAACGACTCGACGCCGTACACGTCGAGCGCAGGGTTCGAGCGCGTGAACACCACCCAGAGGAAGTTGACGAGCGTACGCGCCGTCATCTCGGCGTCGTCGACCAACACGACCAACGGGAACGCGGACAGGGGATCGTCCGGGCGATGGAACGCGCAGAAGCGCTCGGCGTCGCTCGTCCCGGACCGCCCGCGCACGGCGAGGATCCCGGGTATCACGACGCGTGGATCGTCGAACCCGTGCGGCAGGTGGAGGCTCGCCGGGATCGCCGCTCCGAGCGCGCGACGCTTCGGTCCGACGGCGGCGACCACGACCTTGGAGCCGCGGTTCAGCCCCTGGCCGGAGTAGTCGAGGGTGTCCATCGTCGTGTTCGTCTGGAAGTGGAGATCGCACGTCGGATCGACGCGCTCGAGCACGTGGCGGAAGAACGCGGGCACGTCGTGGACGTCGAGTGTCGGATCGTCCTCGCGCGCCACGACGAAGAGGTATTTGGCGAGCGACATCTGCCCCTGGCCGAGGATCGCGTTCGCCTGCGTGAGCACCTCCATCGGCCGCCGCGTCTCCTGAAAGGGCGCGTAGCGCTCGCTCCCGATCGCGAGGAGCAGGGGGTGCACGCCCGCGGCGTCGACGGCGTGGACCGCGTGGACCCCGGGGAGCACCGTCGGGATCAGGGGCGCGGTGAGCTCGTGGATCAAGACGCCGAACGCCGTGTCTTCCTGCGGCGGGCGACCGACGGTCGTGAAGGGCCAGATCGCGCCCTCGCGATGGTGCACCGACTCGACACGCAGGAAGGGAAACGCGTGCTGCTCGGAGTAGTAGCCGAGGTGATCTCCGAACGGACCTTCCGGCTTCGTACGGTTCGGATCGATCGTGCCGCGGAGCACGAAGTCGGCGTCGACGTGCACGTGCGGACCGTCGTCGAGCTTGGCCATCCGGATGGCGCGGCGGTTGAGCGCGCCACCAAAGGCGATCTCGGGGAGGCCTTCGGGGAGCGGCATCACCGCCGCGAGCGTCATCGAGGGCGGGCCCCCGACGAACACGTTCACGCGCAGCGGCACGCCCATCCGCTTGGCCGCGGCGTGGTGCACGCCGATGCCGCGATGGATCTGGTAGTGGAGCCCGACCTCACGATCGCGCTCGTATTCGTTCCCCGAGAGCTGGATGCGATACATCCCGAGGTTCGACGAGCGGAGCCCCGGGCGCTCCGGATCTTCGGTGTAGACCTGCGGCAGCGTCACGAACGGCCCGCCGTCGCGCGGCCACGAGACGAGCGCGGGGAGCTCCGAGATCCGTGCGCGATGCGCGAGCACCGGTCCGTCACGGACCACGCGCGGAAGGAGATGCGCTGCCGCGAACGGCAGGCGCAGGGCGCGCACAGGGGCCCGCAGGAGCTCGCGTGGGTCGACCTTCGCGTCGACCAGCGCGCGGACCCCGTCGAGCGCGTCCCGGAACACGAAGCGCGCGCGCTCCACCGTCCCGAAGAGGTTGCCGAGCATCGGGAACCGAGTGGCGCGCGGCCGCGTGAAGAGGAGCGCCGGCCCGCCCGCTGCGTACACGCGACGCTGGATCTCCCCCATCTCGAGCGTTGGATCGATCTCCTCGTCGACGATCCGCAGCATCCGATGTCGCGCGAGCTCGTCGACGCAGGCGCGGAGCGAGGCGTAGCCCATGCGCCTGCTGTAGTGCCGGGGCCCGCACCGGGGAATGGATTTGCCCGCAGGCCGGTTCGGCACTCCAGATGAAGGCTCGCTTCTTCGCGCTCGTCGCTCTCGTGCTGGGGCTCGACCTCGCGACCAAGGCCTGGGCGTCGCACGCGCTCGCCCACGCCCCGCACGCCGTCGTGGAAGGACGCCTCTCGCTCGTCCTCGCGCACAACCCGCACGGCGCGATGGGCCTCCTCCGGGAAGCGGGCGCCGACGCCCGGCGAGTCATCCTCGTCGCAGTGACCACGCTCGCATCGGTCGTGATGATCGAGCTCGCTCGGCGGACCAAGCCTCACGAGCGTTCGGTCCGAGCGGGGCTCGCGCTGATCCTCGGCGGCGCGCTCGGCAACCTGATCGACCGCGTGCTCCACGGGGTGGTCGTGGATTTCATCGACGTGACGCTGATGGCGCGCGGCATCGACGGAGCGACGCGCGCGACGCACTGGCCGACCTTCAACGTGGCCGACATCGCGATCGTGGTGGGCGCGGTTCTCGTCGCGCTGCAACTTCGCGCCGCGTCAGGAACGCCCGCGACGCTCTCGCGCCGGACACCGACCTGATCGCGGCGGCGCGCACGGCTCCAGAAGGCGTGGCGGTTGCACGTGGACGCGGCGCGCGGTACGTCGGGACATGCTTCGTCGCGCGCTTCCCATCCTCGTCGTATCGCTCGCGTTCGTCTCCGCCGCCTGCGGCGCCGACCGAGACGTGGGGGACACCCCCAATCTCGGGGACACCGGCGACGATGCGACCGCGGAGTCGGGCACGGACGCCACGACCGAAGAGACCGCCGTGGAGGACACCGGCAGCTCGAGCTTCGACATCGGCTCGGCCGACACCTCGGCGCCTGACGCACCGATGTTCGCCGACACCACGGTCACGAAGCCGGACGTCGGTGGCGGTGAGGTCTGTCTCGAAGGCGGCGCGCCGGCCGGTGCGGGCCCCCTCCCGCGCGTGTGCGCACCGCTGACCGCGAACGAGTGCGCCGGCGGCTCCGACGTGAACGGCGCTCTCCCGAACGGGACGTTCGGCAACGGGTTCGACGACGACTGCGACGGCATCGTCGACGAAGGGTGCGCCTGCGATCCCGGCCATCCCGCCGGTACCACGAAGGACTGCTTCCTCGTCCCGTCGAGCCAGGCCGCTGCGGGGACCAACACGCCCGTCGGCTGGTGTGCGAGCAACTCCAAGGGGACGATGGCCTGCATCACCGTCGGCACCGGCGAGTTCAAGCAGGAGCGGTGGGACGGCAACTGCGTCGGCGCACAGCCCCCGTACACCGACGACGTCTGCGTCACCGGCGACTTCGACTGCGACGGCAAGGACTCGAACAGCAAGACCGAGGACTGCTCCTGCAATCCCCCGCCCGAGGTCACCTGCCCGACGGACGCGATTGTCCACTCGCCGTACCCTGACCCGGCGGATCTCGAGAAGAAGAAGAACAATCCGCTCGATCCGAAGCTGGCCGAGCCCTTCATCATCGACGGCTGGCGCTGGATCGGCGGCGGCGACGCGGCCCTCTCGACGAACTGGGTGTGGACGATCACCGGCGGCGACTGCGACACGATCCTGCCGCACCCGACGTTCGCCATCTACAACGGGAAGAACAGCACGACGGCGACGCGCATCGGCGTCGAGATCCCTACCCTCGGATCGAGCGGCAAGCAGAAGGGCCTCCTCACGCTCTCGTCGCCGACGCAGCACCAGATCTGGCCGGCGTTCTCGCTCTCCGGTGACTACCTCGTCCAGGGCTCGTTCACGCTCCGCGGGAAGAACTACTCCTGCACGCAGCGCGTCCGCGTGCGCTGGCCGGGCGTCCGCGCGGAGCTGTGCTGGGACACGAAGGGCGGCGCCGAGAACGTCGCGAGCGACATCGACCTTCACCTCGCGCGCCTCCAGGGCACGTCGTGCGCGAACAAGCATGGCTGGTTCGACGCCTGCGGCAAGGCGCCGAGCATGGACGATTGCTATTACATGTGCGACTCGGGCTGCCGCACGGGCAACAACGCTTTCTGCCGCGCCAACCTCAACCCGGCGAACGCGCCGGCCCCGGGGTGGGGTTACACGGCGAGCGGCGCCGAGGCCTGTCACGGGTGGGGCTCGCTCCGTGAGGTGCAGCAGACCTGCGACAACCCGCGCCTCGATCGCGACAACTACGGCTGCGACGCCGCGAAGACGGACATCCAGGATCCGAAGTACTGCGGTCCCGAGAACATCAACATCGACAACCCCAAGGCGGACGAGCAGTTCGCGGTCGGCGCGCACTACTACCGCTCGGGCAACACCAGCACCGGCACGACGGCCCACCCGCACGTCAACGTGTACTGCAACGGTGAGCGCAAGCTGTCGCTCGGCTACGATCCGACGACGACCCCCGCGACCGACTACCCGCGCCTGAGCACCGGCGCGAATCCGACGATCCTGGACTCCAAGATGGACGGCGACTTCTGGAACGTCGCGCGGGTGAAGTGGAACGGGACGGCCGCCGATCCCTGCCTCGTCGAGCCGATCACCAGCACCGTCGCGAAGGCCACGAAGGATGGCTCGACGAACTCGTGCGTCGAGACTAACCCGCAGAACGTCACGAGCCCGAACAACAGCACGCTGTGGCTCTTCACCCAGGGCGGCGTATACCCGGTCGGCCCCGCGGCGACGCCCGACGCGCTCTGCTGGCACTGACGCGCAGGGACGCGCAACGCCCCGTCCCCGTGTCATGGACGCGGTCGACGGGCAAGGTCGTTCGTCTTAAGGTTCCTCGCGTGCGTTCGAGCGGATCGAGCAGAGCGCGCGCGAGGGAGCCCCGAGATTGAGCGCCGAGCCGAAAGCACCATTCAACGCGTCGATCGGCGCGCGGCTCCGTGCGTTGCGGCTCGAGCGTAACCTCACCCAGGCGGACGTCGCGAAGCGGCTGGGCGTCTCGAACGCCTACCTCAACCTCATCGAGAAGGGGCGCCGCGCCGCGCAGCTCCCGCTCGTGTGGAAGGCGCTCGAGATCTTCGCGGTCGACGTCGAGCCGTTCATGGCCTCGCTCGGTGAGGCGCGCGTCGACGAAGGCCTCGCGAAGCTGCTCGAGGAGCCGCTCCTCCGCTCGCTCGACGTGGATCAGAGCGATCTCCGCGCGATGAGCGCCGAGCCCAAGACGGCGACCACGATCACGACGCTGTTCAACCTCTACAAGAACACGCGGAGCCAGCTCGACCAGCTCATCGTCGCGATGCGCCGCGACGAGGAAGCGCGCATGGAAAAGCGCGCCATCGCGGCGCACTCCGGCGACGAGCTCCCGCACTTCGAGCACTCGCCGTTCGACGAGGTGACCGACTTCCTCGAGGCGAACCAGAACTGGTTTCCCTCCCTCGAAGAGGAGGCCGATCGACTGCGGCACGATGCCGGCCTGAACCAGCGGCGCGTGCTGTCGGACGAACTGATCCGCGTCCTCGAGAAGAACTTCGGGATGCGCGTCGCGCTCGTCGAGCCGACGCGTGACAGCCCGTCGATCATAAGACGACACGACGCCGAGACCGACGTCCTGACGCTCTCCACGAGCCTCTTCGAGCACCGCCTCAAGTTCCAGCTCGCGCACGCCGCGGGGCTGCGCGTCCTCGATACGAGCAGCCTCACCGCGGACATCACGCGCGGTCTACGCGCGCGTCACGCGGAGACGCCGAAGATCCTCAAGATCCACCTCGCGAACTACTTCGCGGGCGCGCTCCTCCTTCCCTACGCCGACTTCTACAGAGAGGTGCAGCGCACGCGCTACGAGGTCGAGCTCCTCGCGAACGTCTTCGAGGCCTCCTACGAGACCGTCGCGCACCGCGTGTGCAACCTCTCGGATCCGCGGCGCCGAGGCATCCCCTTCCATTTCCAGCGCGTCGACGTCGCCGGCAACGTGAGCAAGCGCTACTCGGCGACCGGGTTGAAGATCCCGCACGGCAACGGCGGCTGCCCGAAGTGGGCGGTGCATGTCGCGTTCTTGAACCCGTCGGTGATCACGAAGCAGTACAGCGTGATGCCGGACGGCTCGACCTACTTCTGCTTCGCGAAGGTCACGCCGGCGCCGGTGCAGGGCTCGCTCGTGCGCGGCACGGTGTACGCGATCGGGCTCGGGACCCACGCGGAGAACGCCAAGCACCTCGCCTACGCCGACGAGGTCCCATACTCGTCACCGCAGGAGCTGCGCAAGATGGCGATCCCCGCGGGGATCACCTGCCGCTTCTGCGAGCGCACCGACTGCAACCAGCGCGCGGCGCCGAGCTACAAGTATCGATACTCGGTCGACGAGTACACGAAGAAGGACAACTTCTTCTCGCCCTTGTTGGGTCCGGGCAAGCCCGATTCGTGAGGGTGGCGGAGACGTCGTCGCTGCACTCGCGGGCTGGGTCTAGAGTCTAGGGTCTAGAGTCTAGAGCTCCGAGACGAGACGAGACGAGACGAGACGAGACGAGACGAGACGAGACGAGACGAGACGAGACGAGACGAGACGAGACGAGACGAGACGAGACG
>JBKJQC010000416.1:0-8145 GCA_046593995.1 Polyangiales bacterium | reverse complement strand
CGGCAGCATGCGCGTGGTCGGCACCATCCTCTCGAACGCGGTCCGCATCGAGCGCGCTTCGGCGCGCAAGCGCTCCGTCCATGCGCGCTTCGGCCGGTTCGAGAGGATGGTGCCGACCACGCGCATGCTGCCGATGACCCACGTCGCCGCGAGCGAGCGTCGTGAGAACAGGTAGTGCTTCGCCCAGTGGAGGAGGTACTTGGGGACCGACTTCATGTACGACCGCTCGTCGTAGATGTTGAAGAATCCCATCCGGCTGACCATGTGCCGGAACGCCACCGAGCCGACTGTCGGGTGGATCTCGTTCTTGCCCGGTGCGAGCGGACGGAGCGGATCGCGGAAGGCGCAGTAGACGTCGTACTGGTGACCGTGCTCGACGTGGACGCCGTCGTCGGTCTGGAAGAACCACGGCTGGACGAGGATCCGGCGATCGAGCTCCGCCTCGTCGATCTCGGGGTGCGTCTCGACGCCTTCTCGAACGCCTTCTCGTACAAGGCCAGCGAGGTGTTCGCGGAGCGCCCTCTGCGCGCCCGGGAACGTGAGCTGGACGTCGTGGTTGCCGGAGACGAAGACCGCGCGGTGGCCGGCGCGCACGAAGTCCGCGACTGCGCCGAAGAACACCGGGTGACAGCGCACGACGCGGAGCAGCGTGTCGACCGACTCTTCCTCGGTGCGCGGACGATCCTCGAACTGCGGCTCCCCGCCTTCGACGCGCGGTCCCTCGAACTCGAACAGGTCGCCGCCGAACACGAGATCCGCGTGGTCGCCAGGCTCGAGGAGCCCGAGCACGTGGTCGACGAACCGACGGAGATCGGGGTCGGGCGAGTACTGCTCCTGCAGATACCGCATCCACGGACCATCGCCGGAATGCGCCTCCGCGAGGTGCACGTCGCTGACTACGAAGGTGTGGCGCTTACCCACGCCTCTCTGATTCCGCACCCACTCGTCGCGTCGTGCGGCGATCGTCAGTTCGCGCTGCAGGGCGACACGACACATCTACGGGCCGCACGATTGATCCGCGGGAAACATGCTGTTCGCATCGCTCCATGAAGCGCGCCCTCTCCGTCTTCGCGCTTGCTTTCGTCGGATCCTGCGCGGCCGATCGTCCCGCGCCGCAACGGACCGCTACGCTGCTCGACGAGGTCCGAGGGCTCGCGTCCTTCGCGTCGATCGGTTCCGTACCGTTCCGCTCGTCCGGCGTCGGGCGCTCGGGCGATCTCTCCGTGTCGTTGTCGGGGCGCGCTCTTCGCCTCTCCCATGCGCGGTTCGCCGATGCGGAGCTCACGATCGAGAGCGACGTTGCCGCGGTCGAGAGCGCACGCGGCGCGCTCCCCGAGACCGACGTGCTCATCGCGCTCGATCGAGATCGCGTGGAAGAGATCAGGTTCCTGCGCGGCGCGCGCGCGTCACACGGCGCCGAGTATCGGCTCGCGCTCGGCGGCCGGCTCTCTTCGGCGCGTCTGGTCGATCGCTCCGTCATCGTGGCCGACGACTCCGGTCGCACCGTCTTCGCGTCTCAGCCGCCGTTCGCCGTCGATGCGCGCGGGACGCGGCGCGAGGTCTCCGTGTCCCTCTCGGGCAGCGACCGGAGCTACGTGCTCACGACCTCACTCGACGTCGAGGGGCTCACCTTTCCCATCGCCCTCGACCCAGCATGGACGACGAAGCCGGCGATGTCCGTCGCGCGCAGCGGCGCCACGGCGACCTACATCCCTTCGATCAACAAGATCTTGGTCGCCGGCGGAGAGGTCTCCGGGATCTATTTCTCGACGACGGAGCTCTTCGATCCCATGACCTCGACATGGTCCGCCGGTCCCGCGATGCCACGGCAGCGCGGATATCAGCTCGCGGTCACCCTCGACGACCAGCGCGTGTTGCTCGTCGGCGGCTTGGACGCCGGCGCGTACTCCGCTGCGACCGATGCCTTCACCCCTTCGACGAACACTTGGGCCGCGTTGCCCGTCATGGCGCAGGCGCGCAACGCGTTCGCCATCGCCAAGTCGACCGACGGGAGGGTGTTCGCCTCGGGCGGCATCGCTCCGACCACGTCCGCCTCGGCGGAGGTGTTCAGCCCGACGACCAACACGTGGAGCAGCGTCGCGAGCATGCCGGCGCCGCGCGGGGGTCACAGCTTGATCCCGCTCCCCGGAGGAAAGGTGCTCGTCGTCGGCGGTGGAGCAGGCGGCATCGCCAACCCGAACAGCGACGTCTGGGATCCGGCGACCAACACCTGGTCGACCGGCCCGAAGACCAGCGCCGCGCGCGCGAACGCCGTTCTCGTCAAGCTCCTCGACGGGCGCTACCTCATGGCCAACGGGAAGAGCGCCGAGGTGTTCGATCCCGTCGCGAGCACGTGGACGCTGACCGGCTTCCTCAATGCGGACCACGCGAACGGCCACGTCGCGGCGCGGCTGGCCGACGGTCGCGTGCTCGTCGCCACCGGCCTCGGCACACAGCTCGTCGGCAACGTGGCCGCGGTTCCGACAGCGGAGATCTTCGATCCTGCGACGCTGACTTGGCTGTCGACGTCGCCGCTCGCCCAAGCACGCCAGTGGGCCGCCGCGTCGGCGCTCCCCGACGGGCGCGTCCTCATCGCCGGCGGCACGCCGATCCAGTACGGCACTGCCGTCTCGGCGGGTGAAGTGTTCGCCTTGCTCGCGAACGGGGACGTCTGCGGCGTGAACGGCGATTGCGCGAGCAAGCTGTGCATCGACGGCGTCTGCTGCAACACCGCGTGCGCGGGAGCGTGCGAAGCGTGCGATGTGACCGCGGGGACGTGCTCGCCGGTGACCTCCGGCGCACCGCACGGCGCGCGCAGCTGTGCACCGTTCAACGCGTGTGCGGCTGGCGTGTGCGTCACGACGTGCACCGCGCACGCCGAATGCACGGCGACGACCTTCTGCAGCGGCGGCGCGTGCGTCACGAAGAAGCTCGTCGGCGAGACGTGCACCGCGTCGGCCGAGTGCAGGCTGGGGAACTGCGTCGACGGGCGCTGCTGCAACGCTGCATGCGCGGGACAGTGCGAGGCGTGTGACGCTCCGGGCAAGGAGGGGAGCTGCACCGCGATCGCCGGCACGCCGCACGGAGCGCGCGCCGGTTGCTCCGGCGTCGGCGTCGGTACCACCTGCGGACACGTGTGCGACGGCTTCGACCGCAGCAAGTGCAGCTACCCCGGACCGACCGTCGCATGCAGCGGAAACGCGTGCAAGGCGGGGATCGAGACGCATGGCAGCGCGTGCAACGGCGCCGGCACGTGCAACGACGTGCCCACGTCGTGCGCGTCCTACGGCTGCGGCGCGACCGCATGCAAGTCCAAGTGCAGCAGCGCGGCCGATTGCGCGACGGGGTTCTTCTGCTCCGTGCCGAGCACCGCGACCGAAGGGACGTGCGCCGCGACGGTCGATCTCGGGAAGGAGTGCGGCGGTCTGGTCGGAAACGCATCGACCTGCACGTCGGGGTACTGCGTCGAAGGCGTGTGCTGCGCGGTGTCGTCGTGCGGCGCCGGCAGCTCGTGCGCGTTGCCGGGAAAGAAGGGAACGTGCAGCAAGATGAAGGGGACGCCCTGCGGCGCGAGCGCCGAGTGCGGCTCCGGCGCGTGCGTCGACGGCGTGTGCTGCGAGTCCGACTGCAGCGGTCAGTGTCAGGCGTGCGATGTGCCCGGAAGCCAGGGAACGTGCATACCCGTGAGCGGTGCACCGCGCGGGGCGCGACCGAAGTGCAGCGACGGCGGCGCGCTCTGCGCCGCGCGCGCTTGCGACGGCAAGGAACCCCTGCGCTGCGAGACCTTCGCCAACGGCCCGTCCGTCGAGTGCAAGACCGCGGAGTGCAACGGCGCGGTCCTCACGCCTGCGGCGGCCTGCGACGGGAAGGGCGCATGCACCGTCGCGACCTCGCTCTCGTGCACGCCGTTCGCGTGCGCGAGCGGCGCATGCAAGACGTCCTGCACGACACCGACCGACTGCGCCCCGGGGAACACGTGCGCCAACGGCAACTGCATCGGCGGAGTCGTGTGCTCTCCCGATCGTCTGTCCTCGATCGGCGTCGACGGCGTCGCCGTGTCGTGCGGCGCATACGTCTGCAGGTCCGACGGCAACTGCGGCACGACCTGCGCAGCGTCGAGCGAGTGCGCCGGTGGATTCGCCTGCGACTCGGCGAGCAGCCGGTGCGTGACCACCGCCACCGGGGAGTCGTCCGGCGGTTGCTCGACTGGCCGTACGCGTCGGGATCCGTCTTCGGTCTTCGCAGCGCTGCTCGCGCTCGGGGCGACGGTCCGCCGGCGCGCGATACGGGTCCGCTGACTCAGTCGTTCGCGGCGCTGCTGTCACCGAGATTCGTGTCGGACCCGCCTGTGTCGACGACACCCATATCGGGCGGGGGTGCTGAGCCTGTGTCGGCCGCGCCCGTGTCCGCGGGTCCCGAGTCGGGCTGTGGCTGACAGCTTCCGCTGACGCACGTTTCGAAGGCGGTGCACGGCGTGAAGCAATCACCGCAGTAGTCATGGTTCGTCGAGAGGTCGACGCACTGCGCTCCGCAGAACACGAGGCTGCCGCCGCAGCTGCCGCTGTCGCCGCCGGCCTGGCAGGTGCTGTTGTTGCACGTCCAGCCGCCCGGGCAGGCGGAGAAGCACTGACCGCAGTGCAGCGCGTTGGTCGACGTGTTCACGCATTGCCCGCCGCACTGGCTCAGCGGAGAGCACGACCCGCTGTCCGTGTCGGGGATGCAGGTGTTGCCGGAGCACGTGCCGGCGGCGCACGGGCCGCAGTCGATGTCGGCGCCGCAGTTGTCCTTCGCGAAGCCGCACTGGAAGCTGAGCTCCGCGCAGGAGCGCGGCGTGCACGTGCTCGTGTCCGACGGGGGCGGCGACGTGTCGGCTGCCGTGGTGTCCTGCAGGGAGGCATCCGGCACCGAGCTGTCCGGCGCCGACGCATCGGGCGGCGTCATAGCACTCGTATCGAGCGGCGTCGTATCGAGCGGCGTCGTATCGACGGCGACGGACGAGTCCACCGTCGCGGAGTCGGCGACCGAGGTGTCGGGCGCGATGGCAGTCTCGTCGACCGCGCCGTCCCCCGGGACGGACGTGTCGCCGACGTTCGACGTGCTCGCCGGGCAGAGCGGTAGCGAGGCCGTCTTCGTCGGACAACCGTCGGTCGCCTCGATCGTCCAGCTCTTCTCTTCCGCCATCCGCGTGCAGAGGCCGCGAGCGAGCTTGATCGCAGTGCGCTGCTCGTTCGCGAAGTCCCACCCCTCGACGGGATCCTGATCGAGCGCGATCCGACAGATGCCCCCCGAGCACAGGCCGAGACTCTCGGTGGCGGTCGCGGGCGTCGCGATCACGATCGTGACGGCGGTCCCCGGCTCGAAGCGCTTGAAATTCGACCCTGGCGCCGCGTCTGCGCCGAACGTCGCCAGCGAGAAGACGCACGGCTCGCTCGTCACGCCGAGCCTCGCCGACTGCGGCAGGCAGCGCTCGGCGTCCCAGCACTCGCCCACCTCTCCCTCGCCCGACGCGCCGACACCGAACACCTGATCCGCCGTGTACTCCGGCAGCGACGCCCCATCGATGACGGGGATCGTCTCGCACGCGCCGGCGATGCAGGTCTCCTCTGCGGTGCAGCCCTGCTTGTCGTAACAGGAGAACCGGATCGGCAGCCGCACGAGCCCCACGTGATCCTTCGCGAACGTGAGGCGCGCCTTGCGGATGACACGCTCGGTCCGCAGCGCGGGATCCGCGTTCGCGGAGTAGCGGCCGATGATCTGGATGTCGACCGGCTTCAGGTCGTCGGAGTCCTCGGGGATGACGCCGATCGTGGCCGGCAGCTTGAGCCCGCCCGGGCCGACCTCGTAGGTGTTCTCGTGGTAGACCGCGCCGAACGAGAGGACGCGGATGGTCACCGCGTTGAGGTCCTTCGGGACGCGCAGATCGGTCTGCACCGCGATCACCAGCTCGGTGTTCTTCTTCCCCGAGCACGCGGTCGATGAGCCCGCGGCGAAGCTGCCGGTGACGACCAACAGCCATCCGAGCTTCTGGAGGCCGCGGCGGAGCATGCGCGGGAGACTAACGCGTCGTCGGTCGGTGCGCCGCCGCGAGCTCGTCGTAGAGGTAGACGGCGCTTTTGATGCCGAGGTGGTAGTTCTCGAGGTCGAGCCACTCGTTCGGCGCGTGCGCGTTCTCGTCCGGCTGGCCGAAGCCCATCAACAGACAGGGCTTCCCGGTGCGGTCCGCGATCGTGCGCACGAACGGGATCGAGCCGCCTTCGCGGATGAAGACGGTCGGCTGCCCGAACGCGCGGGTGAACGCGCGCTTCGCGATGTCGAACACCGGGTGATCGGTCGGGGCGAGGTACGGGCGGCCGCCGTGGAGGTAGTGCACGTCGACGCGGCACCCCTTCGGCGCGTGCTTCGCGAAGTGCGCCTCGACCTTCCTTGCGATGTCGACGGGATCCTGATCGGGCACGAGCCGACACGAGATCTTCGCCTTGGCGAGCGCGGGCAGCACCGTCTTCGGTCCCTCGCCCTGGAAGCCGCTCGAGAGGCCGTTCACATCGAGGGTCGGTCGCGTCCACACGCGCTCGAGGGTCGAGTACCCCGCCTCGCCCGAGGTCGCGCTCGCGCCGATCGACCCGAGCCACGCCTTCTCGTCGAAGGGGAGGGACGCGATCTCCTTCCGCTCGGCCTCGGTGAGCGTGCGCACGCCGTCGTAGAAACCCTCGATCGCGATGTGCCCGTGCTCGTCGTGCAGCCCGGCGATCAGTCGCGCGAGCGCGTTCGCGGGGTTCTGCACGCCCCCGCCGAACGAGCCGCTGTGCGCGTCCATCGAGAGCGCCGTCACGACGACGTCGAAGTAGGCGATGCCGCGCAGCCCGACGCAGAGCGAGGGGATGCCGCGCCCGAACATCGCCGTGTCACTCACCACCACGTAGTCGGCGGCGAGCTTCCCCTCGTGCTCGCGCAGCAGCTGATCGAGGTGCTTCGAGCCGATCTCTTCTTCCCCCTCGACGATCATCTTCAGGTTGATCGGCAGGCGCCCGCGCGTCTTCATGAACGACTCGATCGCCTTCGTGTGGATGAAGACCTGCCCCTTGTCGTCGACGACGCCACGGCCCCACAGCCGCCCCTCGCGGATGTCGGGCTCGAACGGAGGCGACTTCCACTCTCCGAGCGGATCGATCGGCTGCACGTCGTGGTGGCCGTACACGAGGAGCGTCGGCAGCGCGGGATCGACCATCCACTCCGCGTAGACGGCGGGGTGCAGCTCGGTGTCGAGGATGGCCGTCGAGGTCGCGCCGATCTCGGCGAGGCGAGCGCGGAGGAACTCGGCGGAGCGCCGGACCTCTTTCGTGTGCTCCGGCGACGACGAGATCGACGGGATCTTGCACCACGCGATCAGGTCCTCGACGAAGCGTTGGCGGTTCTCGTCGACGTGAGCGAGGACGGGCGATAGCGCTTCGGACATTGAACCTCTCTCTCGGCGCGGAGGGCGCGAAGGTACCACGTGGGCGAAAGCGGTCTCAGGGCTTCTTCCTCGGGATCGTGGGCAGCCGCGAGGAATCGCGCGCCGGGAGCTTCTGCGTCGTCCGCATCAGGTCCTCCTCGCTGCTGTCGGGCGCGATCTCGAGGGCCGGCATCTGCACGGTCGGATCCTCGTGCACCGAACGGCTCCGCACCCGTTCGCTCGGTCGGTCGGGCGGGCGATCGAAGACGTCGAAGGGAGGTCGGCTTCCGGGCACGGGCGTCGGCATGCGCCACAGGCCGCGCGCGTTCGGCAGAGCCTCGCGCTCGGGGCGGACGATCGGGAAGAAGAGGGTGAAGACGCTCCCCTGCTCGGGGGACGACGTGACGTCGATGGTGCCGTCGTGCAGCTCGACGAGCGCGCGCGTCATCGAGAGCCCGAGCCCGAGTCCGCCGTGACGCCGCGATCGGATCGGCTGCCGGAACGCGTCGAAGATCTGCGCGAGCTCGCGCTCGGGGATGCCCCGCCCCTGGTCCTCGACGTCGATGCGCACGCCCTCTTTCCAGCCGTCGTCGTCCTCGCGTCCGCCACGCGAGATCCGGACGCGCACCACGCCGCGGTCACAGAACTTCACGGCATTCGCGACGAGGTTGATCACGGCCTGGGTGATGCGCGGACCATCGACCCACAGCGGC
>JBKJQC010000317.1:0-27080 GCA_046593995.1 Polyangiales bacterium | reverse complement strand
CGAGAAGGAGTTTCAGAGTCTGCCGATCTCGGCTTCCACCAAAAAGCCTCCCCGTCTCCCCGTCTCCCTGTTTGTTCTCGGAGAGCGGCGACGCGCAGGCAGCGACGCGCGACGACGACGTGTCCGAGTCGATCGGCAGACTCTCGTACCCCCGTACCTCCGTGCCTCCGTGCCTCCGTGTTCAATCCGATCTGCGGCGGGGCAATCGAGAATCACGCTCGGTCATTTAGTTCAAGAAGCGCTTGTCGACCGGCTTCGCGCGATCGTCGAGCTTGCCGCCTTGAATGGCCTTCAGGGCGCCGCGCTTCGCCCGCAGCTTCGTCACGCGGCGGCGGTCGAGGAAGTCGTCGACGCGGTCCCACGTCTTGCCGAGCAGGTAGCCGACGCCGATCGCACCGATGGACGCAGCGGGCGACTCGCGGTTCGACCGAGCGATGATCGAGAGCACCGCGATCCCGAGGATGACCCACACGAACACGCGCGCGCTGACGGGCGGGAACATCAGTCGCTTGTGCGGGAAGCGGATGCCCCACGCGGTCGTGAGGGCGAACCCAAGCGGGGCCACGCCGTACACGGGCTGCGCCATGAACGTCGAGTGGACCGCGCCGTACGCGGTGGCGACGATACCGGTGAGCAAGACCGCGATCGCGGTGAACAGCAGGAAGCGCCGAGTCCCGAACGACTCCTCGAGCTCGGTCCCGAAGAAATAGAGGCCAACGCAGGCCCAGAGCAGCCCGGACACGTCGGCGGCCTGCACGAGCGGCCACGTGAAGAGCCGCCAGAGCTGCGGGATCTTCTGCCAGATCAGCGTCGGGAAGAGCGCGAGGTACCGCGCCATGATCCCGCGATCCATCCACTGCTGCTCGATCATCTGGACGATGAACAGCCCGACGAACCCGATGATCATCACCTTCACCGCCGGGGTCAGGCGGGGAAACGCGAACTGCGGGCCGCCTCCGGAGAGGGGAGGGAAGTCGTCGCCGCGACGGGGCATGGTCCCGTCAGATTACCCACGAACCCCGGCGTCGCCACGGCCCCGTCGTACCGCTCAGCTTCCCGCGCCCCAAGACGGCCGCGCAGGCGCCGACGGTCTACGGTCTACGGTCTACGGCTCAGAGAGCGTGAACTTTTTGGTCTCGACCGAGCCGCCGACAAACAGGGAGTCGGGGAGTCGGGGAGGCGAGAGGGAGGAACCAGAGGTCTGCCGGACGACGCGACGACGTCGATGACACCATGGCCGCCAAAACGTTGATGTCCGCGCGCGGCAGCACATGCTCGACCTCCCTCGGATCTCCTCGCCTCCCCGGCTCCCTGTTGGTCCATCGTGGAGGCGAGCGAAAGATTCACGACGTCTCACGGCCGACGGTTCTCGTGATCGAGAAGGCGCTTGGCGCAGAGTTCTCTCGTCTCGAACCGTGAGCCGTAGACCGTCGACCTGTTTCAGAAGCAGGTGCCGCCGGTGTTCGCGTTCGACAGCCGACAGCCTTCCCCCATCACCATGATGTCGTTCATGCCGCCGGCCGCGATCTTGCGGTCGACGACGCATCCGGGCGCTTGCATGGTGCATGCGGTGGCCGACTTCTGCACTTCGGCGCTGAGCGCCCAGTTGGAGACACCGTTGGTCTCCTGCGCCTGGAACTCGCTCAACGGAACCCAGATCACGCCCTCGCAGTCGCTCACCCACTTCGACACGGCGGCCGTGCCGGTGAGCGGCGTGCGCGCGCGCAGACCTTCGAACTCGGGCTTTCCGCCGACGAGGACGTTGCCCTTGGTGTCGCAGTAGTCGACGGGGAGGACGTCGCTCGTGAAGACGATGCCCGCGAGGGTCGGGATCAGCGCGAGCCTCGGGCAGACCGCGGTCACGTCGGCGGTCGCGCTCGGGGTCGCCTTGCAGGTCGCCTGCGCCCACGGGATGCGGAGGTTGGGCGTGTCGGCGTTGTTGCCGTTGAGGCCGCGCAGATACGCCGTCACGGTGAAGCTGATCTCGGCGCCGGCGGGCAGGCCTTCGAGGCGCCCGTTGACCAGCGTGTCCGTCGCGTCCTTGCCGATGATGGTGCTCTCGATGGGCGCGCCCGCGGCCGGCGTGAACTTCGCGTAGGCGTAGGCGACGCGGCCGCCGAGCGCGATGTCCGCGCGCGTCGAGCCGCCGCCGAAGTCGCGGATCTCGTCCGCGGCGCCGCCGATCAGATCCTTCGCCGGGATGATCACCGCGGGCTTCGTCGGCGTGATCGTATCGGTCGCCGCGTCCGTGCCGGTGTCGACGGGCGTGCCGGTGTCGACGGGCGTCCCCGTGTCCGGGGTGACGGACGTCTCGGCGCCCGCGTCGAGGGGCGAATCGCTCGTCGTCACCGTGCAGCCGGCGCTCCCGAAGGTGGCCCAGAGGCCGAGCCCAGTGATCGAAGCGAGCGTCCCGAGACGAAGAGCAGTGCGCATGAAGTGATCCTCCGTGAGACGTCGTCCGATCGGCCCGATGCCGCTCGTGACCCGGTGCCATTCGACGGCGCCGCGCCCGGCGCGATTCATTCGATGGCAGATTCCTGATCGAGCCAACATCGTGCCACGATCCGGCCGTGGCGTATCGAGCGGTTTTCTTCGGTGTCCTCGCGCTCTCCGGTGTGCCGGTCGGGTGTGGAGACAGCGATCCGGCTGTCACGGGTCCCGCCGTTGGGTCTCCGGACGGCGGGCGCGACGTCGGAGCGCGTCCCCGCCCCGGCGACCCATGCCTGAGCCGCCTCGACTGTGACGACGGCGTCTTCTGCAACGGTGACGAGGAGTGCCTCGGCGGCGTCTGCACCGGACCGCGCAACGTCGCGTGCCGCGGGACGAGCTGTACGACGAGCAGGTGCGACGAGGCGAGCGGCGGCTGCTCGGTGACGCAGACCCAGAGCTGCGGCGAGGCGTGCGCGAGCGATGGAGACTGCGACGACGGGCGGAGCTGCACGCGCGATCTGTGCGACGCGACGTTCGGATGCCTGCACCTGCCGGACGACGCCCGCTGCCCCACGAAGGGCGCGTGCGGCGTCGGCGTCTGTCTGACCGATGGCGTCGCCGACGCGGACGGCTGCGGCGCGAGACCGGATTCGGCGAAGTGTGCGCTCACGGAGGGATGCGAGCCGTCGGAGACCGGGGAGCTCGCATGCGTGTCGCTCCGCGCGACCTGCGCGCGCGACGCGGACTGCAGCGATCACTCGCTGTGCGACGGGGTCGAGCGCTGCGTCCTCTCCTCGGCCGGTGAGGGGCGCTGCGTGCACGGGACCCGCACGACGTGCTCCGCCGGAGATTCCTGCCACCACACGACCTGCGTGCTGCGAGACCTCGGCGATCCGTACTGCCTCGACGTGAAGCTGCCCCGCTGCCCCTAGGTCGGGTAGGGTCCCGTGCCTGATGGCGGAGAACGAGGCGGAGAACGAGGCGGAGAACGAAGAGCAGACGGAGCCTACTCCCGAGCCCGAGAAGCCAGTCGTGCCCGCGGAGGTCCCGCCGAAAAAGGCGTCCGAGACCAAGCGTAGGCTGCTCGCCGCGTTCACGATCTACGCCTTGTGCGCGATGATCTTCGGTTGGGTCGCAGGCGATCGCCTCGAGGCGCACACCGTCAACAACCATTTCGCCGTGCAGGCCGAGGTATGGCGTGCGGGCCGCTGGTACCTGACCGAGGAGGACATCGTCGGCCGTCATCGTCGCCGCGAGGTCGACATGGGGAACGACTGGGCCGTCGTCCGTCAGACCGATCCGGTCACGCACAAGGTCGAGGTCCGCTACTACAACTCGTTCCCCGTCTTTCCCGCGGTCGTCATGTACCCGTTCGTCGCGATGGCGGGGAGCGCGCTCATGTTCCGCGACGCGCTCTTCGTCGTCGCGCTCGCAGGTATCGGCCCCGCGCTGCTCTTCTTCGCGCTCGAACGACTGCGCGATCAAGGCCGGAGCGACCGGAGCTGGAAGGAGAACGCGTTCCTCGCGCTGCTCTTCGCGCTCGGTACCGTCTATTTCTTCAGCGCGGTGCAGGGCACGGTGTGGTTCGCCGCGCACGTCGTCGCCGTCGGGTTGATCGGCGCGTATCTGCTCGCGTGCTTCTCGGCGGACAAGCTGTGGGCGTGCGCGCTCGCAGGCGCGATCGTGGGCGCGGGGTATCACACGCGCCCGCCGTTCATCCTCTGCGTCTTCCTCTTCGCCTTCGAGGCCGCGCGCGTCTCGCTCACGAGCGAGGTCCGCATCGACGGGACGCCCTTCGAGAGAGCGCGCGACGCGTGGAGCAAGCTCGACAAGCGCGCGGTCCTCGTGCGCTACGTGATGTTCGCGGTGCCGATCGTGATCGCGATCGTCATCATGCTGCGCATCAACGAGGCCCGCTTCGGCGACCCTTGGGAGTTCGGACACAAGCTCCTCAACGTCGTGTGGATGGAGCGCGTGAAGCGCTACGGCCTCTTCAGCCTCCACTACTTCTCGCGTAACGCGACCTGCGCGTTCACGCTCATCCCCGCCATCAACCCGGCGAACGTGTCGGCGCACGTGGGTCGCTTCCAGATCAGCGGCAACGGCCTCGCGATGTGGTTCACGACGCCGCTCTACGTCTGGCTCCTGTGGCCGAAGCGGACGACCGCGCTCCACTGGGCGCTCTGGCTCACGGTGTTCCCGATCGCGCTCCAGGATCTGCTCTACCAGAACAGTGGGTGGGTGCAGTTCGGGTATCGCTTCTCGAACGACTACGCGCCGTATCTCTTCGTGCTGCTCGCGATCGGCGCGCGGCCGTTCGGCGCGCTGTTCAAGGCGGCGGCGGCGTGGGCGCTCGCGGTGAACTTGTTCGGCGCGGTGTCGTTCCAGCGGCGCGGCTACGACAAGTATTACTTCCTGCAGACGTACTCGGTGCCGATCTACGACGGGACACACTCGCTCCAATCGAGCACCTATCCGCCGGATTGACGCACTGGAGCTCCTCCGTCGACCCGGGACGACGCCGCGCGTCGACGACGTGCGCCGATCCGCTCGTTAGACTGCCGCCGCCGAGGTCCCGAGAGTGGCCCGGTCGGAGGATCCATGTCGCGTGTCGTCTTCACCTCGATCGTGCTGGCTATGGTCTGCGGCGCATGTGGCAGCAGCGAGAGCGCGCCCGCCGCCTCCACGTCGAGCGAGGTCAAGTTCACGACCCTCCCGTACACGCTCGATCCGGGGTCCGAGAAATACTTCTGCTACACGATGACCCTGCCGAACGATCGCGAGACGCTCGTGACGGAGCTCACGCCGACGTACGGCAAGGCGACCCATCACTTCGGGATGTACTACACGATCGCGCCCGAGCCCGACGGCTTCTCGGAGTGCCCGCTCCTCGTGAAGGAGACGTGGGTCCCGCTCTACGGCGGCGGCGTCGACAGCGGCTCGTTGAAGCTCCCTGCTGGCGCGGGTTTCCGCCTCGGGAAGGGGCAGCAGATCCTCATCCAGCTCCACCTGCTCAACCCGGGGTCGTCGAAGATCACCGACACCGGCGCGATGACCATGAAGACGGTGGATCCGGCGACCAAGCTCACGCCCGCCGGCATGTTCGGCTTCGACAACCGCGACCTCTCGATCCCCGCGAAGACCGACGACGTCGAGGAGGTCATGACGTGCACGCTCCCCTTCGACATGGATGTGTTCGGCGTGTTCGGTCACATGCACACGCAGGGGAAGAGCATCGAGGTGAGCCGCGGCGCGACGCCCGGCGCGGAGGTCCTGTATTCGACGGCGTGGAGCTTCGATCAGCAGCCGACGGTGCCCAAGTCGTTCAAGGGTCGGAAGGGCGACACGATCCACATCCGCTGCAAGTGGGACAACACGACCGACGTGTCGATCAAGTACGGCGAGAGCACCATCGACGAGATGTGCGCGTTCGTCTGGTACTACACGCCGTACGAGAAGCTCGACGGCTGCGTGAAGATGCCTCCCTGAAGCGGACCTAAATCAGCGACCTCGATTCTCGAACTCGGCGTACCCGATCGATTGAACACGGAGGCACGGAGGCTCGAGACTCTGCCGATCGCGACGCTTCGAGGCCTGGCCCCAGAATCCGTTCCTCGATGCGATCGCCGGCGAGACGCGGCTGGGTGCGCGCGGCAGCACTTCACGGAGCTCCGTGCCTCCGCGCCTCCGTGTTCAATCCGAGCGTTCGAGAATCACGCTCGGTCATTAGATGGAAGAAGAGGTGGAGTGTTCGACGAGGCGACGGAGATGCACCACTGCGTCGCCCGATTCGCGTCGAACGAAGTGACTCGCATGCGGTCACGCATCGGTGGCGTCGGCGAGCACGATGTCCCAGCCGACGATCTGGCGGATCCACCCGACACCGGACTGCAGCGCGAGATCGCGGAAGTCGGCCGTCGCGTGGTCCACGGCGCTGTCGGGATCGGGCGCTTCGACGTCCGCGCACCAGCGGCGCGTCACCGCGGGCAGACCAGCGTGGCGCGCGAACGTCGGCTCGACGTAGAGGATGGTGACGCGATATCGGGCGCTCATGTCAGTCGTTCGCCTGCTCGCCGAGCATGGTGCGACCGCTCTGCGACGACCCGCGTCGCAGCCGCTCGGACGAACGACGAGCGCGTGGTCCTCGCGGCGTGAAGAACGGATATCCTGGCGCGGATCCGGCCGAGCGGCTGGGACCGGGAGGAACGATGTCCGAGGTGCTGCTGCGAACGCTCGAGATGCTGCGTCTGATCCCGAAGGGCGCTCGCTACCTGGCGACGGCAGACATCCACAAGAAGCTCGTCGCCGCCGGGTACGACGTCAACATTCGTACGGTCCAGCGCGATCTGCAGTCGTTGACCGACGACGGCGGGCTCGGCCTCGAGCGCCACGGCGCGAGCAAGCCGTACGGGTGGCGCTACGCCGCGGACGCGCCGGTGTTCGAGATTCCCGCGATGGACGTGAAGACTGCGCTGACCCTCAAGCTCACCGAGCGGCTCCTCTCGCGGGTGCTGCCGCCCGAGACGGCCGATCGACTGCGCGGCCACGTGCAACGTGCCGACCTCGTGCTGAAGTCGGTCCCGAACAACAAGCTCGCCGCGTGGCCGCAGAAGGTCCGCGTCACGAGCGCGGGGCTCCCGGTGCGCTACCCCGAGGTCCCCTCCGAGATCCTCGACGTGATGACGCGCGCGCTCCTCGAGGACCGCAAGTTCCGCTGCACGTATCGGAACCGCAACAACGGCGTGAAGGAGCACGACGTGAACCCGCTCGCGCTCGTGTATCGCGACGCGTTCGCGTTCCTCGTCTGCACGCTCGGCGACATGCAGGGCGTCGTGACGCTGGTGCCGCACCGCATCGTCTCGGCGAAGCTCCTGTCGGCGGCGCGCCGTGTCCCCCCCGGGTTCGACATCGACGCGTTCATGGCGGCCGGCGGCACGGGGTTCCTCATCGATCCCGCGCCGTTGAAGCTCGTGGCACTGGTGCACGCAAAGGCCGCACCGACGATCGAGGAGCTACCGGTCGCGGCGGATCAGCGTCTCGAGAAGTATGACAAGGAGCGATTCCTCCTCGAAGCGACGGTCCCGAACAGTCTCGAGCTCCAGCGCTGGCTCCTCGGGTTCGGCGACGGCATCGAGGTGTTGGCGCCGAGCGACCTGCGCGATCGCATGCGCTCCATCCACGAGAACCTCACCGCCCGGTACGCGCGCTCCTCGGGCGTGACCGCGCGCGACGGAGAGCGCGCCGCGGCGTGGGCCGAGCCCGAGGCGTATCAACGGCGGGGACACCTCTGGCCCGCCTGACGCCC
Source organism: Polyangiales bacterium (assembly GCA_046593995.1). Classification (GTDB taxonomy): domain Bacteria; phylum Myxococcota_A; class Polyangia; order Polyangiales; family JADJMO01; genus JALHOE01. Next base: position 19,345 of record JBKJQC010000317.1, on the reverse strand, counting down.
ACTGACTGACGGGAGGCGGCGGCCGTTGGTGATGGAGTGGAAACGGACGCGCGCCTCGTGGTGCTACGGTTGGTGCCATGGCCGACAGCCCGCTCCGAGCGACCGATCTCCTGCCGCTCGCGCAGAAGCTCTCCGTCGAGGAGCGCGTTCGACTCGCGAGGATCCTCCTCCGTACGTCCGCCCTCTCGGGCGACGCGGCCGCGTACGCGGCGCAGCCGCCTCATGACGACGAGCTAGGGTCGGACGACGAAGCGCTCGCGTGGGAGGGCGAGGGCTGGGAAGAGTTCTATGAAGCGGGGTGAGATCCGGTGGTACACGTTCGCGCCGCCCGACAAGCGACGGCCGGTGCTGCTTCTCACGCGCGACGACGTCATCGATCGAGTGAACAGATCATCGTCGCGCCGATCACACGCACCATCCGTGGGCTCAGCACCGAGGTCGCGCTCTCGATGAGCGAGGGCATGCCGACGGAGTGCGCGCTCAACTTCGATCACGTCGGCGTTGTGCACCGCTCCAAGCTCGGCGCCGTCATCGCGACGTTCGACGAAGCGCGGTGGCCGCAGGTCGAACGCGCGTTGCTGGTGGCGTGCGGATTCACGCGGGCGGGTTGAAGCGGGCGGTGGCGAGCGGGTCGGGAGATGCTCGCTTGCCGACGCAGCAGCGAACGTGACATGCGACCAGTCGCGGACACGCACGAGCACGCGCGTGCCGCCGAGCGAGCCGCTCGTGCGAGTGAACACCTGCGTCGTCGGGTGGACCGGGAGGATCCGTGTGGCCGGCCTGCCGCTGTCAGGTCTGGTGGGGTCGGAAGGCTCGCTAGCCGATCTCGTGCAGGCTGAGCGCGACGATCCCCGCGAGCGCATCGGGGAGCTCCGGCGAGCAGCGGACGACGAGCTCGCCCTCGGCCGAAACGAGCCCGTCCGCGGTTCGGCGGAACAGCACCCGTCCGTCGGGCGAGACGAGACATGGGCGGCGCGGTTCGGGCGCTCCGCAGGCGCCCTTCAACATCTCTTCGATTCGCCGCGACCGCGGCGCGGCGTCGTTGCGCGTCATGAAGAGCGGCGCACCGTCGGTGGTGAGCAACGTGTCGCCCTCGACAGTGAAGCGCTCGAATCCGGACGGATCGCGCACGATCGACCCATCGAGGCGGAGCAAGGTGCGCCCGTCGCAGCAAAGTGCGAGACGCGACCAGTCGAAGGTGAGCGTCTCACCGCGCGCGGTCACCGATTCGAGCCCCTCGGCCCCCTCGAGCATGGAAACGACCGCTCGAAGCGGAGGTGCGAGGCGCGAGCGATGCGGATCGCGCACCCAGTCGATGATCCGAGGCCGCACCGGTCGCCAGAGATCGGCGAACGACGATTTTGGGGATGACGGTCCACTCGCCGCATGGCCGCACGCTTCGCACCACCCGGAGAGCGAGCATGTGCCGCTCAAGGGGGAGCCCGCCACGCGGTGGATGAACACGACACCGCCGCAGGACTCGCAGTCGCGCTGCAACTCGCCCGCGTTCCAGCACTCGATCAACGGTCCGAGCGCGATGGGGCCGCCGCCGATGTACGCGAGATCGAGCACTCCGGCGACGCAATCGTAGAACGCACGTCGCGCCAACACGCGCCCTGCGTGCGCGCGAACGGTGACCAACTGTGCGCCGATGGGATGGGTCATGCGTAAGGAGAGACGTGGGGAGCGAGCCGGTCCTGACAAGCGTTCAGCCGGGGGTTCCAGTTCTCTGTCAGATCCAAGGTGGACGCAGCGTCCATGGAGCACGCGGTCCACTCCAGGGCCGCGACGCACGCGACGCGGTCTGTCGCAGACGGGGTCTATCACTCCAATGGTGCGCTCGCTCCGTCCCTTGTTCCTCCTCGCTGCGGTCCTCGCGGGCTGCGCGCGTCGCGAGACGTTTCCTGACGGCCACTCGATCGACATTCCGTCCAACGCCGGTTGGTATGGGCATTGGCTCGTCGCGCTCGTTGCGGGCGTGGCCGCGGTGGTGGGTCTGATCGCGCTCGTCGCGGCCGTCGCCCAGAGCGAGTCCGAGGGCGTGATCATCGCCGTCGTCGTCGTGATGGTCGCGGGCGGCACCGCGATTCACTGCACGCCCTCGCGCACCAGCCCCCGGGACGCCGGCGGTGCGCAAGTCGAGGCCTATCGCCGGTCCCTCGAGCAGCGCGCGGCAGTGGCCGCCGCCGAGTACGAGGCCACGTCGGAGCATCAACTCCACTCGGCCGAGAAGGCCATGGTGCGGCTCGCGCACCATGTCGAGAGCAAGCTCGATCCTCTGCGGAAGAAGTATGTCGCCGAGCGTGACAGCTATGTCGCTCGGCTTCGGGTGGAGCTCCCCAAGAGCGGGCTGAAGACACACGCCGCGCTTCTCGCCTCGGGGGAGACCCATGCGGCGGTGGCGGATCTCCTCGTGCGCGCGGCCGTGCTCGAACGCTCGATTCGCTGGCTCGAGGCCAAACGCGCGGACGCGACCACGACGCTCCGCACACTCGATCAGCGCACTTGGATGTTGCGCAAGTTGGTCGAGCTGCAGGACGTCGCGCCCGACGAGGACCGCATCGAGGTCGCCGGCGTGGTCGCAGCGGCCGACGCGATCGTCGATCAGAAGCTCGATCCGCCCGCGAAGCAGGAGTTGGCCGAGCTCGAGGCGCAGGTGTTCACCCGGATCCTCGGCGGAGGTGCGAAATGACCGAACGTGCGTTGCACCCTCTCTTGTTCGCGCACCCCGACGGGATCACGGTCGACGACGTCGCCGACGAGCTCGAGCTCCCTCGTGACGAGGCCAAGGCGTTGCTCGCGGCCGAGACGACCGCGGGCGCGATCACCGTCACCTGCGCCGAGGATGGTTCGTTGCTCTATCACACGAGCCGCCGCGTCCGCCCCTCGCACTCGGTGCAGAGCGCACTCGGTGAGCTCCAGACCCGGCAGCGGGAATCGCGCGCGGTGCTCGTCGCCGTCGTGGCGTTGTCGACGTTCGCGGCGCTCGTCGTCGCCCTCGCGTGGCGCAGCGCGCCCATGTCGGCGCCGCCCATTCCGGTCACGCCAGTGCCCGCTCCGCTCGAACGAGCCGCCGCCGCGAGGGCGCAAGAACAGCAGCGAATCTGGCGTGAGGAGCGCGCCCGGCTCGTGACCGCACACCCACGGCTCGAGACGGCGTCGACCACGTGCGCGGAGGCGTGGGGCCAGGGCGCCACTTGCTACACCGGCGACCGGATGGTCACCCGGAACCAGCACGCGAACGAGGGTGCGCGCGTGACCCTCCGCGTGACCGAGCTCGACGCGTTGCTCGCTACGCAGTCGCCCTGATCCGGTGTCAGCAAACGGCGCCTCGGACCGTCCTTGGAGGCATGATGACACACGACGACAACACTCGTTCCCTCGCGCTCGTTCGCGCCGGCGATGTCCCCGCGTGCACCACCCTCGGTCTGCTCGTCATGGACGAATCCGGCTCGATGGAGCGGTTCGGCGCGGCGCCGCTCGAGGCCGTCGAAGGGTACGTGCGTGGTCTGCAGACCGGTCCCGAGGCGTCGCGCATCGCGGCGGCGATCGTCACCTTCTCGTCGCACGGTCGCGTGCGCGTGCCGGCGACGCCAGCGCGTCACTTCCCGAGCGGGTTTCCGTACCTGCCGGATGGCGGGACGCGCCTCTACGGCACCGTCCGCGACGCGCTCGCGGCGGCGTTGGAGCAGCGTCCCGCGTCGATCACCGAAGTGGTCATGGCCGTCTTCACCGACGGCGAGGACAACCGCTCGAGCGAGCGCACGCGCCAGGAGCTCGTGGAACTGGCAGCGTCCGCACAGCAGGCCGGCTTCGTGCTGCTCACGTTCGGCATCGGCATCGACGGTGTCGCCATTGCGCGAAACATGGGCTTTCCCATCGAGCATGCGCGATCGGTGCCGGCGACGAGGCGAGCGGTCGTGGAGTCGATGAGATACTCGAGTGACGTCACCTCGATGCGCGCGACGAGCGCGTCGCGAGCTCGCGAGAAGGGATGATGCTCATGACCATCCAGCGCCACGTCGTGGCGAAAGCAGCCGTCATCGGCGACATCCACGGCCGCTCCGACCTGCTCTCCGGGCTCCTCGCCCAGCTCGAACCCGACCGCGAGGTGTTCGTCGTCGGCGATCTCTGCGACCGCGGCCCGGACACGCGCGGCGTGATCGAGCGCCTGCGTGCCCGCGGTGCGCGTGGCGTGCTCGGGAACCACGACCAGGTGTACCTGCATTGGCTTCGAGGCGACGGGCTCGATCGTGACTGGCTGCTTCCGCACATGGGGGGCCGGGCGACCCTCTCGAGCTACGGCGTCGACGCGGACCTCCCCGACGAGGCGAAGATTCCCGCCGAGCACCGAGCCTTCCTGGAGTCGCTCGCCCTCGCCATCGACCTCGAGGTCGACGGCGAGCCGTACTGGATCGTCCACGCGGGGCTCCCCACGGGCCGAAGTCTTCGCGGAATCCCCTTCGATCAGATCGTCCCCCACTTCGTTCGCACCCATCCACAAGACCTGCTGTGGGGCGCGAACGAGCCCGAGAGCTCGCTGCCGGTAGGGCGACCGGTCATTCGCGGGCATGTGCCGGTGCGTCGTCCGATTCTCGACGACGACGTCATCGCCATCGACACCGGGTGCGGAACGATCGAAGGCGGTCGCCTCACCGCCGTTCTCCTTCCGGAGAAGCGGTTCGTGAGCGTTGACCGTCCGCGGACATTCATTGACCGGTCGGTCATTGCGTCTGCCTACACCGGCGTTACAACGTTCGCATCGCGGATTGGAGGCCGCGACCCCTATGCGCCAAGCCAGCATCGATGCGCGGCTCGAGCCGCTGTCCGAGCTGTTGCACAAGAACCACGACGCGGTGCGCAGCGGCGATCGTTCCGCCGAGCGTCGCCGCACCGCCCGCCTTCACCTGGCGATCACCAAACACACCGCGCTCCGCCGCGTTTCCCCCGATCAGGTCGGCGAGGTCACCCAGGCCGTGCTCGTCCGCGTCCACCGCGCCATGCACGCCGGTTCCTTCGACGAAGTGCGTGATCCGCTCGCGTGGCTCACCCGCGTCATCCGGCACGTGATCATCGACGAATCCCGCGCGCGCGCCCGCAGCGCCCGCCGGTTCGTGAACATCGACGACGTCCCTTCCGACCCCGACGCCTCGGGCGTCCACCGCATCGACTGTCTCCGCGTCGACGCCCACGCCTGGCTCGATCAGGCGGCGGCGTTCATCGCTGACTACGCGCGCGCGGAGTCACTGCGCACGCCGCGCGGTGCGACGCAGATTCGCGTGTGGTTCGAGCTTCGGGTCGTTCATCGCGACGCGGCTGAAGTTGCGCGCGCGTTCGGTGTCGATTCCCGTGCCGATGGCGGCCGCAGCACGATCTATCAATGGGCCCACCGCGGTGCGGCCCTTCTCGAACGCATCGTCGGTGACGATGCGGACGAGAACCGGGCCGCCACCATCGGCGCCTTGCTCCGCGCCGCGGCGTGATCACTCCGGATCTTGGCGTGTCAGCTACCCGTCGACCGAAGCGTCGAGGAAGAGGAGGTCTCGTCATGCGTCGCCGCTCCCTCGATCCGGTCACTCGCTGTGTTCAGATTCTGATGATGCTCCCGCGCGCTCCGCGCAAGATCGGCGCGCGGGCCATCCACGCGCGCCTCCTCGAGAAGGGCATGACGGTGACCATGCGCACCGTCGAGCGTGACTTGCAACGTCTCCTCGGCGCTGCACCGATCGCGCTCGACGACTTGCACAAGCCGTACGGCTGGAGCTGGGATCGCAACGCGCAGGTGGTGTTCGGCGGCTGATCAGGGCCCGGTCACCGAGCCGTCGGGCATGATGACCCAGACGTTCTTCTTCTTCTTGCGCGCGTATTGGACCGTCGACCAAGTCCCGGACCGTCGTTCCGGGCCGTCGGGTGCCGCGATCAGGAGGTGGGTGGAGTCGACGAGCTTCTTGTTCCGATCGAGGGGCGGCGCCTCGGGAGACCACAAGTCCGCGTGCGCGGTCTTGCTGCGATCGGCCGCGATGTTGCCCGGATGCCCCGTCACCTTCAGACCGAAGTCTCGCGCGATGAACGACGCCTCCTCGTCGGCGCCGATGGCTGCACCGTGCTGGAAATGCGTGATCGCGAGATCACCCAGCACCTTCCTCACCGCCACCTTCTGCGCGTCGGTCATGCCCTTGCGCGTGCCGGTGAACGCCGCGATGCGAATGTTCGCCAAGAGCCCTCCGCGGATCCTATAGCGGCCCTGAAAGGCCCGCGTTGATTCCAACGAGCGAACAGACGTCCACGACGAGACTCCCGTCGGCGAAGTCGGGCTCGATGAACGCCTGCACGTAGATCGCGCCGAGGCCATCCTCGAGCAACGCGTACAGCTCGTCGAGCTCGCGCAGGCGAAGATCCGGGCCGCAGCGTATGGTCACGAAGCATCCTCGCCGTTCGCTTTCGGTGGCCATCGCGGCGAGCACCGCGACCGCCGCGCGAGACGCGCGCCTCGCGCCGCGGGCACGACCGATCGACATGCGCCCGAGAGCCGGTTCGACTGCGAGCAGGGTGCGCACGTCGCGACTATCCCAGCCGTGGAGCCCGATGCGCGTCATCGGATCCAGCAGGCAGCGGATCGCCGCGTCTTCGCACGATTCCCACGGATCGACGACGATCGTCAGGTCGGCACCTGCGAGCGGTCGCGCCTGCCGCGAGACGGCGACGACCAGGCGATCTCCCCGCACGAACGCGATCGCGGGCTCGACGAGGGTGCCATCGATCTCGTCGGGATCGCCGCACACGACGATGATCGGCGCGTGCTCGAGGAATCGGCCGAGCATTCGCAGGTCGACCTCGCGCGCGTCGCGACCGGCAGGGACCTCGACGAGGAGCCCACGATCGAATTCGTCCCGCAGATCGTGGATCCGGGGCGAGAGTCCGACCCGCCAGGCCGCCTCCAGGGTCGGCCGGTACCTCACGAGGATCGCACAGCCGCGACGCCCGACGCCGAGGACGAGCCCGCGGCTCTCGCCCTCGTCCCACACGATCGAAGTTGCCATCTCGTCGCAACGTATGGCGTCGGTGCGACAAGGTCTGTCGCAGCACGGCGGCGCAGAATCAAGCGCGCATCACCGTAAAGTATGCGCTCTACGGCGACCGTCTATGGTCATTGACTCGGCGCGTGGTGCTCTCGCGGTGGTTCACGAGAGCGTTGACCGCGACCGACCTCGCGTCGATCTCCGACTAAATTGGCCTTGCGGTCGCCCACCCGCCCTCACCGTCGGCCACGCATCACAGGCCTAGCTGGAACATGAACGCGGTCTCGGTCACCTCCGGCAAGGTCGCCGTCTTCGGGTAGTGATCGATCGAGACGAGGAAGCCGAGCGACGAGAGCGACGCGTCGAACTGTAGGCGCACGCCCGCGCGGACGTCCGGCCGCAGCTGCACGGGCAGTCCCAAGCCGATTCCCAACGACGGGATGATCGCGAGCCACGGCGTCGCGGCCTTCACGACCGGCGCGGCGATGAACTTCCCGCGGAAGTCGAAGTCGAGGTTCGCCGAGTAGAGGAGCCAGCGCGGCGCCGCGATCTCGTACCCGAGGCGGAGGCGGAATTTCCCGTCGACGGTGCCGAAGCCGAGCAGCGCTCCGCCGTTGCGCAGCTCGGGCGGCGCAGCCCAGAACCCGAACTCGAGGGAGCCGGGCCACGCGTCGGCGTCGAACGTGCCGGTCACGACCTCGCGGCCCTCTTCCACGTGGTCTTCGAACCGAGGTTCGCCCTCGGCGCCGGGGCCGCCGAAGTGCGCGAGACCGCGCGGACTACGCACGCGCACCTTGATCGAGGGCGCCCCCGACCACGTGCGCAAGGGCGCGAGCAGGTAGCGGAACTTCCAGCTGCGCCCCTCGTGCGTGGTCCGCAGGATGGGGTGCCGCGTGTCGACGGCGTCGAGCGCCCACGCGCGATTGTAATATCTATCCGCGGGGTCGTCGGCCTTCTCGGTCATCACGCCCTGCACGACGACCTCGGTCTTCGCGCCCGGAGCGAGCGAGACCTGGAAGCCGGTGCGGGTGACCTCGCGCGGGAGAGCGTCCGGATCGGCCAGCGCGTCGCGCACCCGCGCATCGAGCAGCTCCTCCTCCGCCCTGGTCAACGGACGGTGCGCCGGCCCGCCGTCCACGCGCACGACGATGTCGCTCGTGCCGATGCCGTAGAACGCAGCGACCGCGACCTCTTGCTGCGTCGTCGGGTTGTCGACCTGGTAGCGAGCCTCGAATCGACAGCGGACGACGAGATGTTCCTCGTCGCAGTCGAACGAGAGATCCTCGTGCGTGACGCGGAGGCTCGTCGCGGTGGGGAGCTGCGGGCTCGTCGCAGTGGTCGGCGGCGGCACGCGAATGGCCGCGGAGTTCGCGAGCCCCGTGTTCGAGAAGCACAGCGACGAGAAGCACAGGACCACTGCGGCGGTGAGGGCTCTCGTGCGCGCGGCTCTCATGGCGCGGCGCTCGCGGGTGATGACCTCGGCCTACCGCTCGCCGCGATGCGCGCGAGCTCCTTGCGGCACCGCTCGATCGAGCTCGCGAAGCACGCGACCGAGATGGTCTTCTCGCCCGGCGTGAGCTGGAGGTGCACCTCTTCTCCGCACTCGAGGATCGTCACCCCCTCGGCGACAAAGCCACTGCAGCCGGCACGCTTGGCCAAGGCGAGCAAGGCCGCGAGATACCGCTGCGGATCCCGGTCCGGCGCGATGACGTAGTCGCGACGGAGCTTGCGCGTGTCGTACTTCGAAGGCGTCTGCGGAGACCGCGCGAGGGTGCAGGCCGATACGCTCGAGATCAACGCCGCGAAGAGCCAGCAGCACTGCAGACGTCGACGCATCCCCCGGCAGCGAACGATAGCAGCTTTCGCGACGGACGACCTGCTGAACGCGCGCTGATCACGAGGCTCACGGCTTCTCTCATTGCCCCCCGCACGTCCCCGCGTGACGTCCGGTCGGTGCGCCCCGGTCGCAACGATCCCTGCCCCTGCGGCTCCGGCCGCAAGTTCAAGCGCTGCTGCATCACGCAGGACGACCCCACCCCCGAGCCGCCTCGCTTCGTCGCGCAGGTGGTGCCCGTCCGCGAGTCGCCTCGCGACGTGCCGCTGACGGCGAGTGAGCGCGTGGTCGCGGACGCGCTCCGCGCCGAGCTCCAGACCTTCCCCGACGCGATCCGCGAGGCGCTGCTCGGCAAGACGACGCCGCTCGATGGATCACCGTCCGAGGTGCGCCTCGCGCGCGCGGCACGACTGATCGCGAGCCCGGCTGCGCTCGATGCGAAGCTCGCTGCGATGGACGAAGGGGAGCGCCTCGTGTGTCGGCTGCTCTCGCTGCGTCACTTCACGCGCGGTGATCTCGTGCGGCTCCTCACGCTCCGCGGCATCGCCGATCCGGCGGTCGCTGTGAGCAGCGCGGGGCAGCAGTTCCCGATCTTCTGGGCCGAGGGCCCACGCGCCGAGCTCCATCGCCTGCGCACGCTCCAGGTCGTCGCCGACGCGATGACCGCGCGCACTCGCACGGTCTGCGACGTGCGTTGGACCATCGACGAGACCGCGCACGCGAGCCGTGCGACGACCGCTTCACTGTGGCTCGCGCTCGTGTGCGCACCGGGCGCCGTGTTGCGCGCGCGCCCGCGCACCAACGTCGACGGGACCCTGAACGGCGCCGCGCTCGCGAAGCTCGCTCGGACGCTGCCCCACGCGGCCGATGCGATCGCCGCCTGGATGGCCGCGGGTGCCGTGCGACGCGCGGACGTCGCGGAGGTCGATCTCGACCGCGTGTGCGCGTGCGCCGCGGTGCCCGGGAGCCTCGCCCGCAAGGTCATCGAGAGGGGGCGATCGTGGTCCGTTTCGCGGCTGCTCGACGTCGCCCGAGCGGCACCGCGCGGCGCGCACGTCTCGCTCGGTGACGCGCTGATCGCTCTCGCGACCGCCCCGCTCACCTCGTCCGACGACGTCGAATCGCTGTTCCACGCGCTGCAGTCGGGTGCGCTCGAGACGAGCTGGCTCATCGTCGATCGCACGCGCGATCGGCTCGTCCTGCCTCCTGATCTTCACGCGCTCTTGGCCGGAGATCCGCTCGGCGAAGCGCACCCGCGGAGCCTCGTGCAGGCGTCGTACGAGGTGCTGCTCTCTCCCTCGTCACCCTTCGCGGCAGCGACGATCGTGGCGCTGGCGGCCGAGATCGTCCACGTCGATGCGGTCGCGCGCCTGCGGCTCACGCGCGAGAGCGTGCACGCCGCCTGCGCCGCCGGGCTCTCCGGCGACGATCTCCTCGCCGCGCTGCGCGTCGTCGCCGGAGATCGGGGCGTACCGAACGTCGTCGAGACCGCGATCCGTGAATGGAGCGGCTCGGTCACGGTGGCGCGCATGGGGAGCCACGTCGTGTTCGAGCTCGACCCCTCGTCGCCAGCGCTCGAACGCGCCGCGGAGCTGCTCGCGCCGATCCTCGTGCGCCGCGCGGCACCCCACGTCTTGCTCCTCGAGCGCACGCCGGATCGCGCGATGCTCGCCGCGCTCACCAAGCTCGGCGTCGTCGTCTCGTCCACCCACGCCCCGAGCGAAGCCGCGCCGCCGATCGTGCACGCGCCGCCGTCGGTTCCCCTCTCGCGCGCGAGCTTGCGCGTCCGCGATCTCACTCCGTTCCTCACGCCGGAGTGGGCGAGCCGCACCTCGGAGGCAGCGCTCTCGCACGCGAACGTGCGAAGCGTTCCGCTCGATCCGCCGCCGCGCGCCGCGAAGTCCGCGCGACGAAAGGCGAGCCCGGTGCCGGTGCTGCGCGCGCTCATTGGCCTTCGCCTGAAGTGGTCTTGGCGCGCCGACTGGCTCGCGGAGCTCGATCGCCTGGTCGACTCCGACGGCTTCGCAGCGGCCATCGCAGCGTCGCCGGAGCGGCTCGCGGAGCTGATCACGAAGGCCGATGCGCCGCAGCGGCTGCAGCTCGCCGTCGCGCAGGTGGCCGCCGGAGCCCGCCACCACTCGTCCTCGACCTCGAGCTGAGGGCGCGCCTCGTCAAGGACTCCCTGACTCGCCTGCGATCCGCAAGTGCGCGATCGAGCGAGGCGTGGCGTGGCCGGCGGCGGACATTGCGCGTCCGCCGGCGGCGTGCGCGAACGCGCTACGTGTCCGAGGAAGCCTTGCCGGGTGCGCGGCGGCGCGGTGCGGATCCGGGCGTCACGCCCGGCCGAGCGAGAGCGCGTGGCGATCGGTCAACGCGATGGCGAAGCTCGGGAACGGCGCGCGCAGCTCGAAGCGGAGCGCTCGTGGACGGTGACGACCCCAGGCTGCGACCGTTTACGCGTCCAGGGCGGCGCGCTACGCGCGTGATCCCCATGGCACGTCGAGCGAAGAAGCTGACGAAGCGGGAACGAAAGGCCGTCACGGGGGGCAGCTCGGTCGATGCTCGGCTGAGCGCGCTCGTGCGAGAGCGCGGGCTGCTCCGCGCCGCAGACGGCTCGCACGCGCGCACGATGACCGATGTGATCGTGGAGTGGGCAGAGCCGCTGCTCGCTCCGCTGTTCGATGGGCCCCTTCCGCGGCTGGAGAAGGGCCTCACGTTCGCGGGACTCGTCTGGAACGCGGCGACCGACTCGGACGCCCCCGCCGAGGACACCGCCGAGGAGATACTCGAAGACTTCGCGAAAGGCGGACTTCCCGTGCCGGAGACGCTGGGGCGTCTCGTCGTGGAGCTCATCGACTCGCGACGCACGAACTACGCACAGGAACGACGCGTCTTCCTCTCGGCGGAGGTCACGGAGGTCGGCGACGATCGTCGCATCCGCATCGCCTGGGGGGAGTGACTGGACTCAGGTTCTTTCGAGCGAACGCATCGTGAGCGGAGTCGCTCGCGGCGGTCTTCGACGATCACTGACGGCGCGTTGCTGCGGTTCGGTCATTCTCTGTCCGCCCCGCCGGACGACGCTCTCGAACGTCATGAGGCCGTTGCTATGGTCGCGCGATGCCGATTCGTCTGAACGTCGCCGAGCTGCACGCCGTCCTGAAGATCACACCACGCGATCAGAACGTCTTGCTGGTCGGAACGCATGGCATCGGCAAGTCCGAGATCCTCCGCGACTTCTATCGGTCGGAAGGGCTCGGCGTGACTCCCCTGTTCCTCGGCCAGATGGCCGATCCGGGGGACCTGCTCGGCCTCCCGCACAAGGACCCGACGACGGGACGCACGGTCTTCCTCCCGCCGTCGTTCTGGCCGACGAAGGCAACTCCCATCGCGCTCTTCCTCGACGAGCTGAATCGTGCACGGCCCGAGGTGCTGCAGGCGGTGCACGAGCTCGCGCTCGACCGCACGTTGGCCGGCCGCAGGCTGCCGGCAGGGAGCACGGTGCTCGCAGCCGTCAACCTGGGCGAAGACTACCAGGTGACGGACCTCGACCCGGCGTTGGCCTCGCGGTTCAACATCTACGAATTCGCTCCCGAGGTCGACGAGTGGCTCGCGTGGGCGACGACACAGCAGCTCGACCCGCGCGTCGTCGCGTTCATCACCGAGAGCCCCGGTCATCTCGATGGCGTCCGCGACAAGCAGCGCACCGATCTCGACCGCACACCCGATCGCCGAGCATGGACGCGGGTCGCACGCATGGTCCGCGCGACCGAAGAGATCGACGAGCTCGTCACGAAGGCCATCGGCGGGGTCGTCGGCGTCGAAGCGGCGGTCGCGTTCCACAAGCATTGCAGCCGAAAGGGACGGCTCTCGGGCGAGCGCGTCCTCAATCGATGGAACGCGGAGACCGAGCGGGCGCTCGATCGGCTCACCGTCCCCGAGCTCGTGCCGCTCAACCGCGAGATCCTCCAGTGGCTCGAGCACAACGCCCGCGAGCTCGCGCCGAAGAAGCTCGCGAGCGTCCTCGCCGCCGCCGAGCGCTACGTCGACTATCTCGGTCGCGTACAGCGCACCGAGGCGATCGCCGATCTCGTCGGCCAGCTCGACAAGCCTCACTTTGCTCGAGCGTCAGCGATCCTGCTCGACTCGTCGACCATGCTCGCAAAGCTCGAGCGGTACATCGAGCGTGTGAAGCTGTGAGCGCGGCCCGCGGCCGACGCGTGCGATCCGCGGAGCAGCGGGCAAGGGCGGTCGTCGAGCGTTGGTTCTTCGGCGAGCCGCTGCTCTTCGCAGCGATGATGACCCATCGATTCGTGCTCCGGGGCGACGTCACCTCCGTCCGAGTCGGGCGCGGGCGTGTCGAGCTCTCCCCCGCATTCGTCGACGCGCTCGACGATCGCTCGCTGGAGCGCGTCCTCGAGGCCGAGGCGTCGCGCATCCTGCTCAAGCACCCCTACGAGCGTCGCATGCCCCTGCCGCAGCTCGCGTATCTGGCGAGCAACGTCACGCTGAAGGAGCACCTGCGCACTCCGTTGCCGTTCCCGAGCGCGGCAGAGGCGTTCGGCACCCACGCGCTCGATCTCCAGTACTTCGAGCTCTATTACGACACGCTCGCACGCGAGGGCGCCGGCGCCCACACGCGCGCGCAGCCCGACGATCCATGGGCTCCCTATACATGGGGCGACGACGCGAGCGCGGCGCTCTGGGAACGAGATGGGCTGCTGACGGCACGCATCGACGACGTGATCCGCGATGCCATCGCGGGCGACACCTGGGGAACCGTTGCCGGCAGCCTGCGTGAACGCATCCGCGCAGCCCTCGCCCCCGATGTCGACTACCGCGACGTGCTCGCGTCGTTCCGCGCCCGTGTGCTCGCGAGCGAGCAGCGGCTCACGAGGATGTACCCCAATCGCCGATACGGTGACGAGACGGGCAACGTCCACCAACCGATGGGGCGTCGGCCGGCGTTCACCACACGCATGCTGTTCGCGTTGGACGTGAGCGGCTCGATGTCGCCCGACGATCTGTCGAACGCGCTCGGCACCGTGCAGCGCTTCTTTCGCTACGGCGTTCGTTCGATTGACCTGCTGTGCTTCGACGTCGAGCTGCAAGGGCCCATCACGCGACTGCGGCGGTCGACGCGCGAGCTGCTGGTCACCGGGCGAGGCGGGACCTCGTTCGCGCCGGTCATCGAGCACCTCGACCAGCACCCCGATGCCTGGGACGGCGTCGTCGTGTTCACGGACGGTTGCGCGCCGAAGCCTGAGCGCCCTCGGCGATGCCGCACGCCGATCGTGTGGTTGTTCTCGACTCGGCGCACATGGGAGCTCCAGCGCGCGAACGTCGAGCACCTGGGGCGCACGGCGTTCCTGCGGAGCGGGTGAGCGCTACGGCTTCGTCCAGCGGCGTATGCGCTGCGCAGATCCGACGTCGAAGCGCACGCCACGTTCGAACAGCCCGCGCACCTCGTCGTAGAGCGGACCGATCGCGTCGACCTCTTGGAGCTCGGTTCGGTAAGGGAGATCGATGATCAACGAGCGCCGCTCGTCGATCCGCAGCGCCAGCTGCACCTTGCCGTGCATGCCGGTGATCGCGAACTCGGTCTTTCGGGCGGTGGCGATGGCACGGAGCCGCCCTTCGAAGGCGCGCACCCGGAGCGACTTCAGCTTCGCCCTCTTGTCGGCCCGCGCGGTCTCGAGCGCGAGGCGCGCGCGGACCTCTTCGACGACTTCGAGCGCGTGTGCCTCGTCGACGATGGGTACCGGATCGCTCGGCCAGCCGAGGCCCATCTGGAGGTGCAGGTCCTTGCTGAACGACACCGTCGCGGTGTCGCGCGTATACCCCTTGTGCCCCTCCCACTCGAGGTACAGCGTGGTCGCTTCGCCTCTGCCCGCGACCAAGCGCGGTGCGAAACCGAGCCGCTTCGCCGCCGCGCCGATACGTTCGAGCGTCTCCCGCTGCACCGCGGGCGTCTCCACCGACAGCGCGGGACGTTCCGGCCGCGCTCGACGCAGCTTGGCCACGAAGCTCAGGTGCACGATCGCGCTACGTTAGCAGACCGACGCAGCAGCCATGGCGCAACCCACCTTCGAGACGTCGACCGTCATCGGCCCGTTGCCGAAGTCGATGGTGCCCGCGGGGACGTCCGTGACGACGACGCTGCCGTCCTCGGCCACGCGGACGATCCCGCCCCACGTTCGGCCGCGAGGGTGCGCTGCCACTGGCACGAGCCGTCGGGAGCGAGCTTGACGACGACCGGGGCGCGGGTGAGACCGCAGCCGAAGTCCGCATCGGCGTTGCCGATCGACACCGACAACGCGACCGAGCCGTCGCGGCCGAAGCCCGCAGCCATCCACACGTCGGGAAGATCGCGCCGGAAGATCTCCTTGCCGTACGCGTCGAGCTTGCTCATCTGCCCGCCGACGTCGATGACGTCGCTCGGTGGGGGTCACGGCTCGGTGATGGTGAGCGGCTTGTCCGCCGGCACCGCCGACGCGGTCGACGTCTTTCCCGAGGGCCAGCGGACCTCGACGTTCGCGACCGTCGCCGTGCCGAGGCCGAAGTGCAGGGGGCCGTCGACGCTCGAGTGGTAGCTCCCGCCGGCGTGCGCCATCGCGATCGCGCTCTTGCCGGCGAACTTCACGGTCACCTTCGCGCCGATGGCGCGGGTGTTCTTCCCCTTCCCGACCAGGCGCACGTTCAACGCGTGCCCGCGGCCGCCGCGGATGTTCTTCAACAGGAGCGGCCGACCGATGCCGGAGCCGATCACAACGTCGACCGCGCCGTCGCCGTCGAGATCCGTCGCGACGAGCCCGCGACCGCCGGTCCGCGCGGCGAGCCCGCGCTCGGAGCTCTGCGGCTGGAGGGGAGCAGTCGTGTCGACGCGGAACCAGAGGAGCGGTGACGCCTCCACCTTGTTCACGCCGTCCGGCTTGTTCACGCCCATCGGGAAGTCCGCGTCGACGTAGAGGTGCCCCGCGGCCTCGACCAGCTCCGGGATGCCGTCGTCGTCGAAGTCGACCATCGCCTGACCCCAGCGCAGGTTGCGCGGCGTGCGGAACAGCTCGAGGTCCTCGGCGATGTCCTTGCACTTGCCGGCCTTGCAGTTGAAGAGCGCGTCGATGTCGCCGGCGTAGCTCGATTCGACGAGATCGAGCTGGCCGTCGCCGTCGATGTCGCCGTCGCTCGCGGACATGCTGCACACGCCCTTCAGGCTCCCGGACGTCGCGACCCCGAGCGCCTTTCCCGTATCGACGAAGGTGCCCTTGCCGTCGTTCGCGAAGTAGCGGTCGACGTAGGTCGAGACGTCGTTGCCGAGGAAGAGGTCGACGGTGCCGTTGCCATCGAGATCGGTGGCGAGCAGCACGAGACCCGGCTCCGCGTAGGTGCCGAGACGCGCGGTCGCATCCTCGAACGTGCCGTCGTCCGACTGCAGGAGGAGTCGGGTGGTGCCGCGCTCGTAGGTCTCCGGCTCGAGCTTGCAGCTCACCGTACAGGGGTTCACCGGCGTCTCGTGGGTGCCGTACGAGGAGATCGCGATGTCGAGATCACCGTCACCGTCCGCGTCGAACGCGACCGCCGCGGTGAGCAGCTCGTCGGCCGGGAAGATCGCCGGGAGCCGCGCGGACACATCGACGAACCTGCCGGCCCCCTCACCGACTCGGTCGTTGCGAAAGAGCTTGGGGACGCCGAGGCCCACGGTGAGCACGTCGAGATCACCGTCCCCATCGACGTCGAACGCGACGCAGCCGAGCGCGTGTCCGGTATCGGACAGACCGCGCGCCGCCGTCTCGTCGACCCACTTCCAGAGTCCGCGTCCCATCATCAGGTTCGTCGTCGAGGCGCCGTCCTCGACGAAGCTCGGGAAGAGGAGATCGAGCGCGCCGTCACCATCTGCGTCGAACGCGCACACGCCACCCTGCAGGCGACCGATCAGCGTCTTGTCGAGCGCATGGCGAAACGTCAGCCCCGAAGCCTCGCCCACCTCGTCGAACCACTCGGTGCCGATGATCGTGCCGACGTCGTCCTCGACCGCGCCGTCGCTCGCGCCGTCGCCCGCGATCACGCCGGAGTCGTCCGCGCCCGGCGCCACAGGCTCGCCGCTCTTGCCGCATGCACAAAGCGCGAGCGCGAACGCCGGCAGTACGCCGAACGTTCGCGCACGATTCACTCGTCTCATCCGACGAGACTACTCACTTCGTGTATTCGACGTCGAACCCGCCGCCGAGCATCAACTCCTCGGTCGCCGGCGTGAGCTTCGCCGGTGCGACGAGCTTCGCGAGCTGCAGCACGCCGAGCTTCACGTCGAGCGCGCGACCGAGGCGATGGAGCGGCGCGGCCCACCCCTGCGAGAAGAGCGTGAGGTTCCGCAGCACCAGCGTGCCCTCGATGTTGCCGAGCGCGGCCTGCGAGGCGTCGAAGTGCAGCGTGACGGTGTGACGCCCCTCGCCGAAGGTCTCCGCGGTCTGCGCGCCGACGACCGCGCGCTCCGTGCCGTCGGGCATCTGCACCGCGAGCGCGGCGCTCAGCTCGAAGCGATCGAGCGTCGCGGCCTGCACGTCGACGTCGACCTCGTAGCCCGAGACCCTGCCCATCGGGTCGAGGAGCGTGCGCGGCGCGCTGGCCGAGAGCAGCTTGCCGGTGGGGACGCGCCATTGCACCGAGAGCGAGGCGAAGCGATCGAACTTCACGCCGTTCGCCTCGCCGCGTGCGCGCACGCGGATGATGTAGTCGCCGGGGCGATCGGTCTCCTTCAGCGCGTCGGCGACGAGCACCGCGTACTTGCCGGGCGCGACGCTGCGCACTTCCACCTTCGTGAGCGTCGAGTCGGGGCGGAGCATCTCCCCCTCGAGCGCGGCGCCGTCGACCGGCAGACCCTCGTTCGCGAGCGAGACGTCCACGGTCGCGCCGGAGCCGACTTCGGCGCTCGGCTTCGACGCCACGAGCTCCATCTCGATCGGCGACGCGGGCATGTTCACGTAGATCGTGACGCCGTTCTTCGCAGCCGCTTTGCCGATCTTGAAGACGTACGTGCCCTTGGCGTTCTTGGCGGTGAACTCGATGGTCGGCGCCGCCTTGAACTCGGTCGACGTGTTCAGCACGTCGAACTTGGGGGCGCGGAGATCCATGCGCAGGCGACCGCTCGGCTCGAAGAGCGCCATGTCACCGAGCACCGTCTCGTAGAGCTTCGGCTCGGACGGCGTCGGCACCATCATGACCGCGGCGCCGTCGGTCGTGTCGACGGGAACACCCTTCGTGGTCTCGACGGAGTTCGGCATGACCTGCACGAGCGCCGCCTTCGACTTCACGACGAAGGGCACCGTCGGGACGAACTTGATCGGCACCCTCGGAGAGGCGACGTTGGAGACGGCGATGCGCTCCTTCGCGATCCCCTCGAGGTTCGGCGCCATCGCGAAGATGCGCGCGGGGACGATGTCTCCCTCGACGAGCGTCGCGCCATCGGCGCTGGTCTGCGTCTCGGTGCTCGGGCCGGGAGCGGGCGCGTCCTTGCTGCAGCCGGGGGCGCAGGCGAGGAGGAGCGCGGCGGTCGACAGGGAGAGCGAGGGGAACAGAAGGCGGTGTGAGTTGTTCATGGGGTGCTCCTGAATTCGCCTTCTCAGTGATACGCGACGTAGCTCTTGTAGATCTCTTTGCTGCCGTCGCAGTTGCCCCAGAAGTTGGTCGAGCTGCAGGTATCGAGCACGACGTCGGCGCAGGCCTTGTTCACGCCGGGCTGGCCGTTCCAAGCGCAGTCGTCGGAGCCGTTGAGGCCGTCCTTGCCGTCGAAGCCGTACTTCGCGACGAGGCAGAGATCGCACTCGCCGTCGCCCCTCCAGCTGTCGGAGCACCCGCCGGCGGGGACCGTCGCGTACTTCGTGCTGGTGAAGTTCGTGACCGCGGCATACCCGTTGTCACGGCCGTACGCGATGATGCAGTCCGAATCCGTCGTGAAGTCGTTCGCCATCGTCGGCGTGCAGCCGTAGTGGCGGTAGCGGTTCTCCTCGGTGTACTGCGCCGTCGCGTTGCACGCGAGCGCGGTGTTCGACACGGTGGAGTCGCCCGGCACCTGCGCCTGCGCAGTCGATGCGACCGCGTTCGCGATCGCGGAGCCCACGCCCTTGCAGTTGCGTCGGTTCTGGTGATGGCTGACCGTCTGCTTGTAGACGTTCGTGCCCATGAAGGTCGCGCTGTGCGTCTCGATGAAGCCGTCGCCGTCGGACGAGATGAAGCCGACGACCTGCAGCGCGCGGAGCGCCACCTGGTACAGGTACCCGGCGCAGTAGGCATCGCCCGACCAGAACGCGGCGTTGACGCCGCTGCCGGCGACCGTTTCCATCGGGACCGTCGGGCCACCCGCGCTCGCGATGTTCGAATACGACTTGGTCGCCGAGCTCGGCGTGTACCCGAACGTCGCGCCGTCGGCGTTGCGGTTCGCCATGTTGTCGGTGCGCTGCAGGACGACGGCCGCCTTGGTGTAGTCACCGAGGATCGGGCC
>JBKJQC010001283.1:0-8771 GCA_046593995.1 Polyangiales bacterium | reverse complement strand
TGTCGCTCTAACCTCTTCCGGGCTGGGGTTGCCACGATCCCCCGCAGGACGTACACCGCGTCTCCCCGATGACCGCGCGCGCAGTGTTCGTACCGTCCTCCCTCGAAGAAGAGCGTGAGCGCCTCGAGCGTCGGCTCGCGAAGGATCTCGGGCGCGCGGTCGCAGAGTTCTCGATGATCGAGGAGGGAGACAAGCTCCTCGTCGCGATCAGCGGAGGGAAGGACAGCTACACGATGCTGCACCTGCTCCGTCGCTTCCAGAGGAGCGCGCCGATCTCCTTCGAGCTAATCGCCGTGAACCTCGATCAGGGGCACCCGGGCTACCCCGTCGAGACGCTGCGCTCGTTCCTCGTCGAGGAGAAGTACGAGCACCAGATCGTCCACGAGGACACCTACTCGATCGTCAAAGAGAAGGTCCCCGAGGGGAAGACGTACTGCTCGCTCTGCTCGCGGCTCCGTCGCGGGATCCTCTACTCGCTCGCGGTCGATCTCGGGTGCACCAAGATCGCGCTCGGTCATCACCGGGACGACGTGCTCGCGACGTTGATGCTCAACCTGATCTTCGCCGGTCAGCTCAAGGCGATGCCGCCGAAGCTGCGCAGCGACGACGGGCGCAACGTGGTCATCCGCCCGCTCGTCTACGCCGCCGAAGAGACGATCGCGCGCTTCGCGGAGCTGCAGGGCTTCCCGATCCTGCCCTGCGATCTCTGCGGCGCGCAGGAGAACCTGCAGCGCAAGCAGATGCAGCGGCTGCTCATCTCGCTCGAGGAGCAGAACCCCGGCACCAAGACCTCGATGCTCGCGGCGTTGCGCAACGTGCGTGCGAGCCATCTCCTCGACGCGGGCCTCTGGCGCAAGCTCGGGCTGCCGCTCGTCGGTGACGCGCCGGCCGAAGAGCCCGTCCAGATGGCGGCGATCTCCGCCGATCGCCTGACGCGCTGAAGCGCTACGCTCGGGACGCTCGAGGGGAAGAAGATGGCCGAGCCGGTGCTCGTCACGAATGGACGGGATGGCGGGCGGGACTCGCGCGATGCGCGCGACTCGGCCCACTCGCGAGATGCGTCGCGTGACGTCGCACCGCTCGTGGCCGCGACGCTCGTGGCTTGGTGGACGACGGTCCGACCGGCCGGGTTCTTTCCTGGAAATTCGTGGTCGCCACGCATCGCGGCAGGGCTCGCCGTCGCCGGCGTCGTGGTCGCGGCCGTCGCAATCCTCCGCGGCTCCCGTCACGTCGTCGCGATCGTGCTCGCGGGGTTCGTGCTCCCCGCGGCAGTCGCCTGGGTGCTCGGGCCCGAGTCCGCGACGGCGCTCTCCGAGCCGATCGAGGTGTTCGTCGGGATGATCGCGTGGGCCGCGATCGGCGTGCTCCTCCTGCGTCCTCAGGCCGTCGCGGCACCGCGCGGGGCCGAGGGGGGACGCGGACCGACGATCGGCGCCGGCGACGACGTCGCACGGATGGCGATGAAAGAGCTCGACGCGGCGCTGGTGCGTGAGGAGCCGAAGCCGGTCCTCGCTCCGCGCGCGAAGATGCCCCGGCTCGCGTCGCTCCCGCTCTACGCGGCAGTCGGTCTCGCGAGCCTCGTCGCGCTGCAGATCGTGCGAGTCGGGACGAACGTCCCCGATCGGGCGGTCCTCGCTCGGATCGTCGCTGCAGCGGTCGCGCTCGCCTTGCTCTCTGCTGCGGGCGACCTGGTCGAGGTGCGCTACCTCGAGCGCCGCGCGCCCGCTCCGCGAACGCGGCTCCAGCGTGCCCTCGCCGCCTTTGCGGTGCTCGCGGTGCTCGCCCTCGTGTATTTCCTCCTCGTCGGACGCGACCGCTGAGCCGCTCATTCTCCGCAATGCGGAGCGGCCCGCGCTGGACGACGCGCGGGGACCTCCGCATGCTGTCTTGATGAGCGACAGCGCCGCCACCGAACGACGTGCAGCGGGGCTCCCCGCGCACGGGCCTTCGAGCGACGCGCAGACCGCGCTCGCGCGGATGCTCGAAGCGGCCTTCGACGAACCGGAGCTCGCCGAGCGCTGCATCACCGCGGCCCTCCTCGACGCTGGACGTGACGACGTCCCCGCCGACACCGAGGAGCTCCTCGCCTTCGGACGCGAGCACCTCGTGCCAATCCTCGCAGAGGAGCTCGGTCCGCGCATCGTCTCGATGCTGTTCGAAGATCTCGTCTCGGATCTCGCGCGCCTCCGTCGCTCCGACATCCGCTTGACGGATCCGACGCCGCGCGCGCTCGGGGCACTCGGGCCGCTGACGCTCCCTCCGCTCCGGGACTTCGAGCAGCGTCCGCACACCCCCGCGCCGACGATGCACTCCCCCGCGCCGCGCGAGTCGCTCCCCGCGATCCGCGCCGTAGTCGCGATCATCGAGAGCGATCGCTGGGTGCGCGCGCCGATCGCCCGCGGTCTCGTCCAGGCCGGCTACGACGTCCTCCCCCTCGACTCCGCGACGTCGCTGCTCGACCTGTTCCGCGACGGCGAAGCTTCCGAGCGAATCGACGTGGTCGTGACCGAGGTCACCTCGCCGGAAGATGCGGCCGTGCTGCGCGAGCTCCGGCTCCGCCGCCCGAACGCGCGCGTCGTCGCGTGGACCCGCGCCACCTCGGAGCTGGCCGCGGGCCGCGTCGCGCAGAGTGGGATCGCGTCGTTCTCCGTCGTCCCACGAAACGTCGCGGCCGCGCGCGTCGTCGAGGCAGCGCGCCGCCTCCTGTGAGCAGCTAGCATCACGGCGTGAGCGACGACGATCTCTCGACGGTCCTGCAAGCCTCGCCTGACGAGCGCGGCGCGCGACAGGTCCGCTATCGATTGGTGATCTCCGAGGGCGTCGACCGCGGAGAGACGTTCGAGGTCGAGCCCGCACAACGCGTGTTGATCGGGCAGAGCCCGGCGTGCGACGTGCGGCTGAAAGACCGGCTCGCGTCGCGTCGGCACGCTGCGATCGAGTCGACCGCGCAGGGGCTCCGCGTGAGCGACGTCGGCTCCACCAACGGCACCTTCGTGCAGGGCGTCCGCGTGGTCGACGCGCTCCTCGAGGGCGGCGAGACGATCCGCATCGGCGAGACGACGATCGTCGTCGACCGCGCGACCGAGACCGTACCCCGCCGCGGCGACGGTGCGCCGATGCGCTTCGGCAAGGTCGCGTTCGGGAGCCCGGAGATGCGCCGCATCCATCCGCTCTTCGAGCGCCTCGCGAAGGCGACCGTCCCGGTCGTCATCGAGGGGGAGACCGGCACCGGCAAGGAGCTGCTCGCCGAGTCGCTGCACGACGCCTCGCCGCGCTCCGCCGGTCCGTTCGTCGTGTTCGACTGCACCGCCGTGCCGCCGACGCTGATGTAGTCGCAGCTGTTCGGCCACGAGCGCGGTGCCTTCACGGGCGCGATAGCCATGCGCCGCGGCGTGTTCGAGCAGGCGCACGGCGGGACGTTGTTCATCGACGAGATCGGCGATCTCGACGTCTCTCTCCAGCCGAAGCTCCTCCGCGCGATCGAGCGCTCGGAGGTGCAGCGCGTCGGCGGCGAGCGCTGGGCGCGCGTCGACGTGCGAGTGATCGCCGCGACGCGACGCGATCTCGATCGCGAGGTCGCGCAAGGGCGCTTTCGCGACGACCTCTTCTTCCGCCTGGCCGTCGCGCGCATCGAGCTCCCGCCGCTCCGCAAGCGACGCGGCGACATCGGGCTGCTCACGCGTCACTTCTGGCGCGAGCTCGGTGGAGAGGATCTCCCGATCCCACCCGGCCTCGTCGAGCGCTTCGAGGACATGCCGTGGGCCGGCAACGTCCGCGAGCTGCACAACGCCGTCGCGCGACAGATCGCGCTCGGTGAGCTCGCGACGGAGCTCGAGTCGACACGGTCGATCCCGACCGGACCGAGTGACGACGTGATCGAGGCGATCCTCTCCCAGGATCTCCCGCTCACCCGCGCGCGCGAGAAGCTCGTCGAAGAGTTCGAGCGTCGGTACATCGAGCGCATGGTCGACCGCTACGGCGGGAACGTGACGCGCGCCGCCGCTGCGTCGGGGCTCGCGCGACGTTACTTCCAGCAAATTCGCGCCCGCTACGCGAAATGAACGCGCCGCGGAACGTCGGCCGCTACGTCGTGCACGCGGAGCTCGCCTCCGGCGGCATGGCCACGGTCCACCTCGCGAAGCTCAAGGGACCGCTCGGCTTCTCGCGCACCGTGGCGATCAAGCAGCTCCACGCCCATTACGCCAAGGACCCCGATTTCGTCGCGATGCTCCTCGACGAGGCGCGGCTCGCCGGACGCATCCAGCACCCGAACGTCGTGTCGCCGATCGACGTGGTGAGCGAGGGCGGCGAGGTCTCCGTGGTCATGGAGTACGTCCACGGCGAGCCGCTCCACCGGCTCGTGCGCGCCTTGCCGAAGGACGAGCGGATGGCGCTGCCGTTCGTGTCGGCCGTCGTCAGCGGCGTATTGCACGGCCTCCACGCCGCGCACGAAGCGCTCGACGAGAAGGGGGAGCCGCTCGGGATCGTCCATCGCGACGTCTCGCCGCAGAACGTGATCGTCGGCATCGACGGCGTCGCGCGCGTCCTCGACTTCGGGATCGCCAAGGCGACCGGGAGGATCCAGACCACGCGCGACGGTCAGATCAAGGGCAAGCTCGCGTACATGGCGCCGGAGCAGTGCCGGTCTTTGGCGGTCGGCCCGCGCACGGACGTCTACGCCGTCGGCGTCATCCTCTGGGAGCTGCTCGCCGGTCGGCGGCTCTTCAGGGGGGACAACGACGCGAGCATCCTCGAGCAGGTGCTCCTCGGGGTGGTGCGCCCGCCGAGCCGCTGGGTCCCAGCGCTCCCGTCGGCCCTCGACACGATCGTGATGCGAGCCCTCGAGCGCGACCCGGAGCTGCGCTTCGCGACCGCGCGCGAGATGGCGATGGCGCTCGAGGACGTCGTGTCCCCCGCGTCGGCGCGCGAGCTCGGTGCGTTCGTCGTGGAGGCTTCACGCGAAGTCCTCGATGCGCGGAGCGAGCTCCTCGCGCGCATCGACAGCGCGGGCGACGCGACGTCGGCGGGGAAGATCCGCGCCTCGCTCGCGACGCCGAGCGGTGCGACGAAAGCGGAGCGGGCGCTCGAGCCCGCGCTCGTGCAGGCTGCGGTCGTCGACGGCAGTGAACGCGAGCCCGTCACCGACGTGACGATCGCAGAGGAGCTGCCGCCGCCGTTGCAGGCCCGTCGCCGGCGATTCGCGCTCTTCGTCTCGGCCGTGCTCGCGCTCGCGGTGCTGATCGGCGGAGCGGCGTTCGTCCGCAGCCGTTCGGATGCACACTCGGCTGCAGACTCAGAGGGGCGTCCGGATGCACCGCTCGCGAGCTCGCTCGGCGCCACCATCGCACCGCTCCCTGCGGCGTCGGCGGCGAGCGCGCACGTCGCGTCGCTGCCGGCACCGCCCGCGACCTCACCGTCGCCAGTGCACACCGCGTCGGCGAAGCCGAAGAAGCCGCTCGCGAAACCGCTCACCAAGTCCGAGACGGCGACGAAGCCGGGGTGCGATCCGCCCTTCTATTACGACACCGCGTACAAGAAGCACTACAAGACCGAGTGCCTCTGACGCGTCACTGCGCGCCGTCGGCGATCCACGCGCGCACGATCGCGAGCTCCTCGTTCGACAGGGCGCGCGCGCCGAGCGGCATCAGCGCCCCGCGACGATCGGCGCACGCCGGATCGAGCTTGCAGAGGAACCAGCTCCGATCCGGCACGGCGGGGGTGACGCGCGCCCAGTTGTCTCGCTGCGACGACGCGACCGACACGGTCGACGCGCGGAGCTTCCCCGCCGAGAGATCGAGGCCAGCCGCGGGCGAGGCTTCGTCGATGTGGCACCCGGTGCCGCCGCACGAGCGCGCGACGATCCCTTCCACCGCCGGGCGTCCCCCGGTCGCCTCGATCGCTTTGCAGCGCCCCTTCCCGCTCGGATCGAAATCGCACGCCGCGTAGTCGATGGGCGCATCCGCGTTGAGCACGGTGCCATTCGCGTCGGTCTTCAGCCCGCGGATCCAGCAGCCGAGCGCCTTGGTCGCCGAGTCGGTCCACTCGCGGCACTGGCGCGGCATGAGATCGCCCTTCGTCTCGTCGATGAGCCGGAGGAGGAGGAAGCTCTTCATGGGATCGCCCGGGACGATCATCGCGACGCCGCGGCTCTTCGGGTCGTGGTGACCGAGCACGCCGTTCTCGTTCGCGTCGGCCACCCGCACGATCGACTCCCGCCACGGGTAGACACGGTCGTCGAGGAACGCGCGCGCCGACGGATCGGCGGACGTCACGTACAGCTCGACGGTCTTCCCCATCGCGCTCGAGACACTCGCGTTCTTCATCGGGAAGATCGTCGCGCCGCGTCGTACCTCGACCCGCATGCCGTCCTTCCACGAGAGCGCGGCGACCGCGGTCGCGAGATCGATCTCGACGCGCTCGATGGCGACCGGCCCGGCCTTCAACATCTGTCCCGGTCCGCCGCTCGGGGATACGGGCTGCACGACGACGGCGCGCGTCCGGCGGGTGGACAAGGAGCTGCTCTCGACCGACGCGCTGTCGGTGATCCTCACGACGTACGACATCGAGCCGCCGTCGATGCTGGCGTGGCGCGACTTCCTCCGCCCGACCGCGACGAAGAACATCGTGGTCGTCACAGACGACACCTCGGCCCCCCTCACGGCCGACAGCTTCGACGCGCAGCTCCTCGCGAAGCCCGGCGGCATGTTCGGCACGGCGACGGCGCGCCGCTATCTCGCCGACCCCATCTGCGGCGCGAACGCCTTTCCTCTCGAGACGAAGTGTTCGAGCTCGGTGAACCCGGGGGCCGCGTACCTCGAGCTCGCGAAGGACACCGGAGGTCGATGGTTCCCGGTGTGCGCGTCGGACTTCCGGCCGCACTTCGCGAGCATCGCGAGCGACTCGGTGGCGGCGTCTGCGTGCGACGTCGGGATGCCGGTCACGGGCGGCCCGATCGATCCCGCGAAGGTGAACGTGCAGCTCACAACGAACCCAGGCACCGACCCTTTGTCGCAGGTGAGCACCTGCACGTCCGATGGGTGGATGTTCGACGCGACCCAGACGCGGATCCGCCTCTGCGGTGCGCCGTGTGCCACCGCCCGCGCCAATCTCGCGGCGAAGGTCGAAGTGACGTTGGGCTGTCCCACGACGAAGAGCTGAGCTCGTCCAGCCCGGCACTGCGGTTGCTCTACGGATGTCGAACCTCGCGCTCGACAAGGCTGAGCGCGCAAGGAGACATCACGCCGCGTAGGAGCTCATGGAAGATGGAACAGCGTCGGTGAAAGCGCGGATCGAAGCGCACGCCTAGCACCGGCAACTGACCCGCCGTCTCCTGTGACGCGCGCCTCCTGTGACGCGAGGCCTCCGGTGACCCACGTTGACGCGCCCGAGGGAGCACGATCTCCTCGCGCGATGAGGCTCACCGGGTTGCTGCTCGTCGTCTGCGCGCTCGGTTGCCCGAAGGCGCCCGAAAAGTCCGACGAGTCGAAGTCGACGACGAAGGCCGCCGCGACCGGCGAGGAGAAGAAGGCCGCGCCAGACGACGAGCCCGAGGCGAAGTCGGAGAAGAAGAAGGCCAAGAAGGCCGAGGACAAAGGGCGAAAAATCGCCGGTGTCGTCGTCCCTGCGTGGTCGAAGGAGGAACCGCACCCCGAGAAGTGCAAGCCCACCGCCGAACAGCAGAAGACGATCGATCGCCTGATGAAGGGTGACGACGATGCGGTCACCGACGGCACCATCGATCTCGAGAAGCTGACGACCGACGTAGTCGGCAGTTGCGCAGCCATGAAGCCGCGCCTCGCGATGTCTCTGAACAGCGGCGGCTTCATGAAGTACTCGAAGAAGAAGTACGACGAGGCCGATCGGTGGTGGGCGCGCGCGCTCGTGATCGACCCCGCGCTGACCGTCGCACGCTACAACCTCGCCTCCGGCCTGGCGCTCGAAGGGAAGACCGCCGACGCAATCTGGGCGCTGCAGGAGCTCGCGCGCGCCGCCGACGACGGGGACGCCGCAGCATCGAACTACCTCGACAAGGCGAAGACCGACAAGGATCTCGACTCGCTGCGCGACGACAAGGGCTTCAAGGAAGCGGTCTCGCACGCGCAGGGCGGCCTCGTCGGTCCGCGCAAGGAGCCAGAGCTCGCGGCGCAGCTCCCCGCCCTCCTGCCGAAGGAGTGGCGTGAGGACACCATCGACGATGGCGTCGGCAACGAGGTGAAGGTCGCCTACAAGCCGACGCTCGTCGACGTGTGGACATGGCGCCCGAACGAGTCCACGGAGCTCCTCGTCGGGCGCGTCGCGATGAATCCCGCCGCTGTCGCCAAGATCGCCAATCCCGAGAAGGGCGGGGGCGTCGACGCGAACGCGTGGGGCGGGATCGTGGTGATGAAGCTCGAAGGTAAGAAGCCGAAGGTGCTGTTGGCCCGCAAAACCGGCGGCAACGCACCGCAGGCAATCGCCGCCGGCAAGCAGGGCACGGTCATCTACACGTTCATGTGGGGGCCCCTCGGCGGCGCCCCGACGAACGGCTCTCTGCAACACAGCGACGGCAAGGTCACGGCGACGGATCCGCAAGAGTGACGTCAGCGGGAGCCCTCGGCGGTGTTGCCCGCGCGTTCCTCTGTTGCGGTGCCCCGTCGCGGACTCAGCAGCCGCCCTTCTTCAGGTAGTCGACGCCCACGCGGTACGCTTCGCACGCGTTCGAATAGGTCTTGCCGTCGCAGCCGCAGACCGGATCGAGGATCTTGTCGCACGCCATCGGACGCAGGCGGCAC
>JBKJQC010001229.1:0-12050 GCA_046593995.1 Polyangiales bacterium | reverse complement strand
GTGAACCCCGGCGACGACTCCGCGGTCGCCACCGACTCCGGCGCCCCGGCCGCGGCCACCGAGAGCGACAGCGGCTGCGGCTGCGATGTGCCCGGACGTGCATCACCTCCGGGGGCGCTCGCGTTCGTGCTCGGCCTTCTCTACCTGCCGTTGCTCCGGCGCAGGAAGGGCGAGTCGCCGCGAGCCTGACCGCGGGCGCGACGGGACGGGCGCCGCGTTGCGTCAGTCGTTCGCGGCGCTTCTCCAGAGGGAAGGCTCTTTGCGGCGCCGAAACGCGCTGCTACTCCCGACGGTCCTCAATACGGACCTCAGTACGTCCCCAGGACGAGCGAGCACGTGAACGTGCCGCGAAGGAGCCTCTCTCATGCCGCTGTTCCCCGCGCCGCAGTCGGGCGAGCCGATCACGATGTCCTCCGATGCGAAGCTGTCGGTCCCCGATCAGCCGATCGTCCCGTTCATCGAAGGTGACGGCACCGGTCCCGACATCTGGAACGCCTCGGTGCGCGTCTTCGACGGGGCGGTCGAGAAGGCGTACGGCGGCAAGCGCAAGATCCAGTGGTACGAGGTCTACGCCGGCGAGAAGGCGAAGACGAAGTGGGACAGCTGGCTCCCCGACGAGACGGTCGACGCGTTCCGCAAGTACCTCGTCGGCATCAAGGGTCCGCTCACCACGCCGGTCGGCAAGGGCATCCGCTCGCTGAACGTCGCGCTCCGCCAGATGCTCGACCTCTACGTCTGCCTCCGCCCCGTGCGTTGGTTCAAGGGCGTGCCTTCGCCGGTGCGCGATCCGTCGCAGGTCGACATGGTGATCTTCCGCGAGAACTGCGAGGACATCTACGCCGGCATCGAGTGGGCCGCCGAGAGCGCCGAGGTGAAGAAGGTCATCGCGTTCCTCCAGAACGAGATGGGCGTGAAGAAGATCCGCTTCCCCGAGACGAGCGGCATCGGCATCAAGCCGGTCTCGCGCGAGGGGACGGAGCGCCTCGTGCGCGCGTCCATCCAGTACGCGCTCGCGTTCAAGCGCAAGAGCGTGAACATCGTCCACAAGGGCAACATCATGAAGTTCACGGAAGGCGCCTTCCGTGACTGGGGCTACGAGCTCGCGCAGCGCGAGTTCCGCGATCAGATCGTCACCGAGCGCGAGTCGTGGATCCTCGGCAACAAGGAGCAGAACAAGGATCTCTCCGCCGAGGCGAACGCCCGCATGATCGAACCCGGCTTCGACATGGCGCCCGTCGACATGCAGAAGGACTTCGTCACCGAGGTCGAGACGGCGCTGAAGCTCTGGCCGACCCACGGCGAGGGCAAGTGGAAGAAGAAGCTCCGCATCAAGGACTCGATCGCCGACATCACGCTGCAGCAGGTGCTGACGCGCCCGGCGGAGTTCGACGTCATCGCCACGCTCAACCTCAACGGCGACTACCTGAGCGACGCGCTCGCGGCGCAGGTCGGCGGCATCGGCATCGCGCCCGGTGGCAACATCAACTACTCGAGCGGCCACGCGATCTTCGAGGCGACGCACGGCACGGCGCCGAAGTACGCGAACCTCGATCAGGTCAACCCCGGCTCGGTCATCCTCTCCGGCGAGATGATGCTCCGCCACATGGGTTGGACCGAAGCGGCGGATCTCATCATCAAGGGCATGGACGGCGCGATCGCCGCGAAGACCGTGACCTACGACTTCGCGCGCCTGATGGAGGGTGCGAAGAAGGTGAAGTGCTCGGAGTTCGGCACCGCCGTCATCCAGCACATGTGATCCGCTCGTTGGCCTGATGCCACGATCGACGGCTCACGATCCAGCGGGATCGTGGGCCGTTCTGTTCGCAGTGCTCCGAGACGATTGAACACGGAGGCACGGAGGCGCGGAGGTCGAGAGCTCGTGAGTGCTGCCGCGCGCTTGCGTGTACGCCGTCGCGTTGGATCTCCGCCACGACCTCTCGGATGAGTGGAGCGTCGAGAGCGCGAGCGCCTCCGATCGGTCGACATCTCGGACCTCCGTGCCTCCGTGCCTCCGTGTTCAATCCGTTCTTCGTCACTTCACCGGAGGAGGGGCGATTGCCTTGAGATCGAGGCCGCCCGGGTACTGGTAGCTCGTGAAGGAGCCATAGCCGATGACCTGGATGCCGACGGGCTTCGTCGCCGTGAGCTCGTGCGCGCCGTTCTTGCCCGGTCCGAGCTTGGCGCGCGTGAGGGAGTGGCCGGTCGCGCCGATCTTCGTCGGGGTCTCGGTGGGCGCCGCACCGTCGAGGAGGAGCGCGGTGTCGTCGGCATGCACGATGTCGACGAAGCTCACGTCGTAGTCGTCCGGCGCGAGGAAGATGTAGCGGCGCCGGTACTGCTCGATCGCCGTCATGAAGGACATCGACGGATCGCCCTTCGGGTTCGTCGGGGTGGGGTCGACGCGCGTCGCACCGAGCATGAACGAGCCGACTGCGAACTCTTGGTCGCCGGTGACGCGGAAGCTCGAGGACACCTCGCCGAAGTCGACGACGTCGCCCGCGTTGATCGTGGCGGGCGCGAGCAGCGGCGCGCCGGCCGAGTAGGTGAGCTTCGTGCCGTCGCGATTTCCGTAGAGGCGGACGACGTGGCCGACGCCGTCCGCGCGCGGTCCGGTCGGCACCGTGACGAAGTAGTCGCGACCGAGCGTCTCGGCGGGGAAGATCGACTCCTCGACGTGATCGCAGTTCGGCGTGCCGATCGGCGTCGTCAGACACGGGATGCCGGCGATGAGCTGGATCGGCTGATCTGCGGTGACGAGCGAGCCGCTGAGGTCCGACGTTGTCTTCGCCTCGCCGACGAGCTGTGCCACGTCACCGGCGTTCATCGCGAGGGTGACCGTGCCGCCGGGCCCCGTCGCGGCGATCCCCGTCCCGGCGAGCACGCGGCCTTTCGCCCCGACCTTGAAGGTGACGTTCGTGCCGTCCTTCGTCGCGGTGATCGCGACGTATGCGCCGTGGACGTCTGCGCCGCCAGGTTGGCTCCAACCGTGCGTGCCGGTCACGCGATAGTTCCCGGTCATCGCGGTGGACGGGAGGAGGAGCGAGGCGTCGTTCGAGAACGAGAAGCACCCGCGGGTCGCGCTGCCGTTGGTGCAGACCGCGTCGCCCGGGCAGCTCGCCCACGACTTGCCCGCCTCGCCGCCCGCGCCTTTGTATTCGAGCGCGTTGAACTGATAGACGGTGACCGGTCGCGACGAGACGAGGTGGTACGCGCCTTTCTCGACCTTCACCGAGGCCGTGAGCTTCGGCTGGTTGTTGGTACACATGTCCCAATCGCCGCCCTTCAGCGCGGGCTGCCACGGCAGGTAGATCTTCTGCAGTCCGCCGGCGGCGACCGTGACCTTCTTGCTGACGCCGTTGCCCGTGACCTCGACCTCCGCGTCGGCCTGCCCGGTGTTCGCGACGACGACCGCGTAGTCGAAGATCGACCAGACGGTGTTGCCCACCACGGTCGGCCAGAAGTCGCAGCCGACGTACGCTTTGACGGCGGCGGCGTCCTCGCACGTCGCGGGATCCTTCGGCGGCGCGACGGGGTCGATCGCGGCGTCTACGGTGATGCCTCCGCCGTCGACGACGGAGCCGTCGTCGACACCACCGCCGTCGAGCCTCGGCGACGCGGGCGCCTTCTCGCCCCCGGCGGAGCAGCCGATGACGAGCGCGAGACACGAGACCAACGACGGAAGCGACGAACGGGGCATCTTGCTCCGACGGTATCAGCGCGGCGTGAGGCGACTACTGCTTGACGACGAGATCGGCGCTGCGCACGTCGACGTTCGACACCCGCAGCTTGGCCCGCACCAAGGTGTCGCCGCCGGAGGGGAGCGAGACCGTGCAGTCCATGCGACCGCGCCCTCTGCGCGTGTGGTGGCCGCCGATGTTCGTCTCGACCCACGACATCCTCACCTTCGGCCTGGCGAGCAGATCACACGTGGTCGACGCGACCTTGCTACCGTTCTGCAGGAGGTCCACGTCGTACCCCGCGGAGCCGGCGCCTTCCCACTCGAGGTCGACGTCGCTCCAGAACACCACCTCCTTCGCGGCGGCTTCGACGTGCGTCTCCTTCGTGCCTTCCGCCGTGAAGGGCACGCGCCCGATCTCCTTGCCGCAGCCGAGCGCCGCGAGCGCGCCGAAGAGGATCAGCTCTCTCATCGTGACACCCCCTGTTGGTGCCGACCGTAGCGACTCCGGCGGCTCGATGCACCGTCGGTTCGATCTCGGCCCGCTTCCACGGTAGCTCCGGTCCCCTGATCGCCGGCGCTCACAGCATCGTGCGCAGGCGATCGATCAGCGTGAGCTCGCGGGCGAGCGCGGTGTCGTTCGTCTGCTGCACGTGGACCTGGAACTCGGCGCGCGTCGCGTCGAGCGACGTCTTGGCTTCGGCGGTCTGACCGCGCTCCTTCAGCTCGAGGGCCTTCTCGAAGCCGTCGGTGATCGCGGCCTTGCCACCGTGGTGAATGCTGGTTCTCGGACCTGACGCGGCGCACGCTCCGGTGCGGTGGCTCGCCTTTGGCGCCATGGCTCGCTTGCGGCCGGCCGAGACCTCGACTCTCTAGCGGCGATGCGCTCGCTCTGCCTCGCATGTGTGGCTCTCGTGGCCGCCTGCTCGTCGAAGGACGCGACCCCGACGGAGACGCCGCCCCCTGCCCCGAAGCCCCCCTACGAGCTCACGGTGCTCGACGCCGTGCGCATCGGGTCGAAGTCCGAGGAGCCGAACTTCCAGAACGCGCGCGCGCCGGTCACGCTGAAGGACGGGCCGTTCGAGAAGGTCACGCTGACCGTGCAGCTCGCGACGACCTGCTACCCGTTCGAGTCGTGGGCGGACAACCGCCCGCCCGCCGGCCAGAACTGGCCCGCGGACTGCGACGCGTTCGACCGCAATTTCGAGACGTCTCTCGAGGAGAGCGAGACGAGCACTACGCCCGCGCTCGAGCTCGTGCGCGCGATCACCCCGTTCGGCGGTCCGCTGACGATCGAGAAGGACGTGACCGACGTCTACAACGCGCTCCACGCGATGAAGGCGACGCGCTCGCTCCACGTCCACATCACGAGCTGGTCGGACGGCGAGGGGAAGGTCTCGGGGTCGAACGGCGGCTGGAACGTGACCGCGAAGCTCTCGGTGACGCCGGGCACGCCGCCGCGCAAGGTCCTCGCGGTCACGCCGTTGATCCACAAGTCGGTCGGTCCGATGGACTCGACGCAGAAGCTGCCGTTCGAGATTCCCGCCGGCACCACCAACGCGCGCGTCGAATACCGCGTCACCGGTCACGGCGGCGCCGACGGAGCGTCGACCGGCTGCACCCAGCCCGCCGACGAGTTCTGTCGCCGTGAGCACGTGCTCACGATCGACGGCGCGCCGCTCGCGACGGTCACCCCGTGGCGGAGCGACTGCCGCACGCTCTGCACCCTCGCGAAGACGGCGAACGGTCAGGACTATTGCCAGCAGAACCCGTGCGGTGCCATCGCGAGCGTGCGCGCATCGCGGGCGAACTGGTGCCCGGGGAGCGAGACGCCGCCGCTGACGTACGAGCCCCCGGTGCTCCTCGTGCCCGGCAAGCACGAGCTCGGCTTCGCGATCGGGAAGGTCGCCGAGGGTGGCTCCTGGCGTGTGTCTGCGAGCGTCTTCGCTTACGAATGATCGCGTGACCGTCGTCGAGAAGCCCTTCGCCGAGCTGACGCCCTTCGAGCTCTACGAGATCCTCGCGCTGCGGCAGCGCGTCTTCGCCGTGGAGCAGAACTGCGTCTACCAGGACTGCGACGGGCACGACGCGGGCTCGCGTCACCTCTGGCTCGCGAACGACGGAAGGATGATCGCATACGCGCGCATCCTCCCGGCCGGCGAGAAGTACGAGCAGGCAAGCCTCGGTCGCGTCGTGACGGCGCCGGAGGCCCGCAAGACCGGCGCGGGCCGCGCGATCGTCGCGGCCGCGCTCGAAGCGATCGAGCGAGCCTGGGGTCGCGTGCCGGTGAAGATCGGCGCGCAGGCCTACCTCCAGAAGTTCTACGGTTCGTTCGGATTCGTTCGCGTGAGCGACGACTATCTCGAGGACGGGATCCCCCACCTCGACATGATCCGCGGCTCGTAACAGTCACGAAACGAGGGAGACCGATGCCGAACGTCAGAGGAATCGCCGCTCACACGCTGCCATTGTTCGCCACGCTCTTGCTCGCGCCCGTGGCGAACGCCCAGACCGAGACGGCGGGAGACGCGCCGCGGACAGGCAAGGCGGCGCTGACGGCGTATGGTGGTCTCGGGGTCGGAGCGTCGTTGGGTGGTGGGTACGAGGACTGCAGCGCCGCGACCTGCAAGGAGCGGTCACGACCGATGGCAGGGATGGTCGGCGCCCGCTTCGGCTACGAGCTCGCAGCGGGCCTCGCGTTCGAAGCGGAGCTCGGGCTCCTGACCGGCGGGTCGATGAAGATCGCGCGCGACAAGATCCTCCTCGGCGAGCAAGCGGCTCCGGTGCCCACGCAGCTCGTCGACGAGGTGAAGTTCGGCGGACCGATGCTGCTCGCGGGCGCGAGCTACGCGGTGATCCGTTCTCCGATCGTGCTCTCGCCGGCGTTCGGGCTCGGAGTGCTCTTCGCGAAGTACGAGGTCGCCCGCAGCGGCACCGCGACCACCGACGCGCCACCATCTCCGCGGCCGATGGCCAGCACGACCAGCTCCAGCGAGTCGGCGACGCACGTGATCGCCGTGCCCGAGATCCGCGCTGCGCTGCCGATCGGAGAGCACGTCCAGCTCGGCCTCTCGTTTGCGGCGTTGATCATCCTCGACGGCGAGATCCGGCCGAAGCTGACGCAGACGCCAACGTCCTCGCCCGACGACCCCAACTCGAAGCCGACGTCCGGCGGTAGGGTGAT
Organism: Polyangiales bacterium; assembly: GCA_046593995.1. Taxonomy (GTDB): domain Bacteria; phylum Myxococcota_A; class Polyangia; order Polyangiales; family JADJMO01; genus JALHOE01. The sequence continues at coordinate 5,190 of JBKJQC010001229.1, read as the reverse complement.
CGGGTTCCTCCCCCAGACCAACGCGACCCCGGAGTCCGCGGTGGAAGGACCGATCGTGTTGTTCCGTCCGACGGCCTACACGCGGTTCCTGTTCTGAAGGGCGCGAGCGACGCGACGATCGAGCGACGCACGTGACCACGCCATACGCGAACGCTCAGAAGCGTCCGGCGAGCCCCATCGACCAGCCGTGCATGCCGCGCACGTCGCGGATGGGCGCGATCGCGACGCTGTCGACGCCGCTCTTCTTCTCGAGGTCCTCGCGGTGCGGAGTCTGCGTGAGCTCGATGATCCCGAGCGTGCCTGCGCCGACGAAGCCGATGAGGATGCCCCCCGCGCCGACGCCTCGAGCGTTCTCGTCGAGCATGTCGACGATCTTCGCGAAGGTGATCGTCCCCGCGATGACCGCGCCCCAGGTGAGGAACCCCTTCGTGTCGCCGACCACGAGGCGCGGGATTCCGGGCGTGATCGCCATGACGGCCATGTAGCCGATGAGCGGCCCGATCGCGCCGCTCGATCCGCACTGATCGCGCGCGGCGTCGTAGTCGTAGGTCGTGTACGTGTAGCTGCCGGAGCTCACCTCGCGCGGCGTGCGGTGCTCGGCGAGGCAGCGCCGGTGGTCTCTCTCCGCAGCGTCGACGTACATCGCGCCGGCGACGAGGCTGCCGAGGGCGTGCCCGACGGCCGAGAGCGGGAGGGCGACCGAGCGCCCGACATCGCGTCGGAATCGCGGCGGAGGGTCGCGGTAGACGTAGACGACCTGCGGCTCCGGCGTCAGCGGTTGATACGGCGGACACACGACCTCGGTCTGCGTCGGCGAGCCCGCCACCGTCACCGTCTTGCAGCCCGTCGCCGTGACCGTCCCTCCCTGCGCGGTCGGCGCGACGACCGTCACGCCTGCGGAACCCGGGGGCGCTTGCACCGTCGTCGGAGCGGTCGTCGGGACCGGTGAAGCCGGCGCGGGATCTTCCGCGACGTCCCAATCTGCGCGCGCGCTCGGCGGCGAGAGCACCGCGAGCGACACGGCGACCAACGAGCCCACGACGAAACGAGCCGCGCGCATGCGAGCCTCCGCGAGTCCAGGTCGGATCGGACGCGCGACGCTCGACCAGCGAGAGGCGCGCGCCATTCGCGACGTGCGGCGCCTGATGCGAAGGACGAGCCAGCGCCGGCCCGGTCGCCGACGGACGAGCTTCCCGCGGAAACGCGCCGATCCCCCGCGCCGCCCCTGCTCGCGGGCAGGGCAGCGTGATCATGCGCCGCTCCCAGGGAGTGGACGCCGGTTCATGGGGTCGGTAAGTGGCCGCTCCCCAAGTCAGACGGCACAGGAGCCCGAACCATGCAGCACGCGTCTCACAAGAGGCCCAAGATCTCTCTCATCGGCGCCGGCAACATCGGCGGCGAGCTCGCCGCACTCTGCGCGCGCGAAGAGCTCGGCGACGTCGTCCTCTTCGACATCCCCGAGAAGGAAGGCCTCGCCAAGGGGAAGGCCCTCGACCTCGAGCAGAACGGGGCGATTCTCGGCTACGACGTCCACATCACGGGCACCTCGAACCCCGAGGACCTGAAGGACACCGACGTCGCCATCGTCACCGCTGGCGTCCCGCGTAAGCCGGGCATGAGCCGCGACGACCTCGTCGCGATCAACCTCAAGATCGTCCGCTCGGTCGGCGAGAACCTGAAGAAGAACGCGCCGAACGCGTTCGTCATCGTCATCACGAACCCGCTCGACGCGATGGTCCTCGAGATGAAGAAGGTCACCGGCTTCCCGGCCGAGCGCGTGGTCGGCATGGCCGGCGTGCTCGACTCGGCGCGCTTCCAGCTGTTCCTCGCGCGCGAGACGGGCATCAACGCGAAGGACATCCGCGCGATGGTCCTCGGCGGCCACGGCGACACGATGGTGCCGATCCTCTCGGCCACCACCATCAACGGCGTCCCGATCGCCGAGTTCCTCCCCAAGGAGAAGCTCGATCCGATCATCGCCCGCACCGCGAACGGCGGCGGCGAGATCGTGAAGCTGATGGGCACGAGCGCGTTCTACGCGCCCGCGACCGGTGCGGTGGCGATGGCGCGCGCGTTCCTCAAGGACGAGAAGCGCCTCCTCGCGTGCGCCGCGTTCTGCACCGGCCAGTACGGCTACAGCGACATGTACATCGGCGTGCCCTGCGTCATCGGCGCCAAGGGCGTCGAGAAGATCGTCGAGCTGAAGCTCTCGGCCGAGGAGAAGGCAAAGCTCGACAACAGCGCCAAAGCCGTCAAAGAGCTCTGCGAGCTCGCCGCGACGCTCTGAGCTCGCGAAGGCCGTCGGCTGCGGCCGACGGTCCGAAATGAGAGGGCCGAGACGCGGAGCCATCCCGTTTCGGCTCTCGATTTTTGGCAACGCTCGGATCGAAGCAAGCTCGTCCGTGCTCGCCCCGGCAACCTCTGCTCGACAATCCCCGGAGAGTGCGTTTTCGTGAGGGTCGAGGCGATGTCCGAAGCGCTCTGGTACTGCCCGATCTGCCAGGCCGAGGGCACGGAGCCTGGGACGACGTTCTGTAGCAACGAGGGCGGGCGCGTGCGTCCGATCTCCGAGCGCGGCGCAGAGTGGATCGGCAGGACGCTCGCCGACCGCTATCGCATCCTCCGCTTCGTCGCAGCCGGAGGGACCGCCGAGGTCTTCGAGGCCGAGCGTCTGGGGAGCGGGAAGCGCGTCGCGCTCAAGCTCCTCCACGCGACGATGGCTGCGAACATGAGCGCCGCTTTCCAGCGCGAAGCGCGGATGGTGTCGCTCATCGCGCATCCGAACGTGGTCGCGATCGACGACTTCGGGACGTTGCCGAGCGGCATCAATTACATGGTCATGGAGCTGCTCGACGGGAAGCCGCTCGACCAGCCGCTGCAGGCGGGGCCCCTCCCCGTGGCCCTCGCGCTCAAGTACGCGATGCAGGCCTGCGAAGGGCTAGCCGCCGCCCACGCCCGCGACGTCCTCCACTGCGACATCAAGCCCGCGAACTTCTTCCTCCACCGCGTCCCGGGCAGCGTCGATCCCGTGGTGAAGATCCTCGATCTGGGCATCGGTCGCATGCTCGCCACGGCCGGGACCGAACGCGCCGCGGGCGTCTCGGGCACGCCCGAATACATGTCGCCGGAGCAAGCGCAGGGCGGCGAGCTCGAGGCCGCGGCCGACATCTACTCGATGGGCGTCACCGTGTGGGAGATGCTCCTCGGCAGAGTGCCGTTCGAGCACGAGTCGTACGAGGAGGTCCTGCACATGCAGATCCACGCGACGCCGACGTGGCCCGCAGACCTCGCGGCAGAGCGCGGGATCCCGGCGGAGGCAGGCCCCGTCCTCCTCAAGGCGCTGGCGAAGGATCCTGCGGAACGGCACGGTTCGATGCTCGATCTACAGACCGAGCTCGCGTCCGTGGCGCGCCTCGTCCGCGCCCGTACGACGCACTCGATGATGCCTCCGCCGCAGTCGCGGCAACGCACGACGGGTCCGTTCAGCAGCGTGCCGATGATCCCGCCGACCATCACGCACACCACCCCGCCGACGACGGCGACTGTGCCGATCCGGCCGCCGACGAGCACGCCGCTGAGCCACACGCCGTCGAGCGTCCCCAAGCTCGTGAACGCGGCGTCTCTGCCGCCGGTGAGCGCGCCGCTGAGCACGCCGAACCCGCCGCCGAGCGTCCCGAGCATGATGAGCGCAAACGTCGCAGCGCCCGCCTCGACGAGCTCGGTGCGGTCCGTGCGTCTCGGCGAGGCGACCGGAAACGACGACGAGGTCGCCGAGCTCGCGCCGGACGTCCATTGGGTCGGTCGTCGACGCGGCCAGCTGCTCGAGAACAACGCGTACCTCCTGACGTTCCGCAGAGGCACGAAGCAAGTCCGCGTCCTCGTCGACCCCGGTCCGCCCGAGGACTTCGCCATCCTCTCGCACAAGGTCGAGTCTCTGGTCGGATCCATGGATCGACTCGACTACGTCTTCCTCCACCACCGCGCCCCCGACGTCGCGGGGAGCGCCGGCGCGATCCAGCAGAGGTCGCGGACCACGCAGATCATCTGCTCCGAGGACACGTTCCGACACGCGCGCGCCTACGGGCTCGACCCGAATCGGTTCATGGCCGTGGAGAGCTTCCCCGGCGGCGTGTGCACGCTGCCGACCGGCAACGCGATCACCTTCGTGCCGACGCCGTTCTGTCATCACCGCGGCGCCGTGATGCTCTTCGATCCTGGCTCGCGCGTGCTCTTCTCCGGGACGCTCTTCGGCGGCGCGAGGGCGCCGAAGCTCGTCGCCTGGGAAGGCAGCTGGCCCGGCATCGAGATGTTCCACCAGATCTACATGCCGACGCAGCGAGCGCTCGGCCTCGCGGTCGGCCGTGTGCAGCGGCTCACCCCGACCCCCGCGCTGATCGCCCCGCAACACGGCGCCATGATCCTCGGCCGTGACATCGGGACGTTCATCGAGCGCATCGGGCGACTCGAGGTCGGCGTCGATCTGCCGGAGAAGCCGGCGCACGTGGAGCGCTACCTCGCAGCGGCGAACGCCATCGCGCTCGAATACGAGAACATCGCGGGAGTCGAGGGCTCGCGCGAGCTCAAGGCGGGGTTCACCGACGGCACGTTCACTCGGCTCTTCACCCTGGACGGGCGTCGGAGCATCGTGTCGTTCACCGTCGCGCCTCGGCTCGCCCTCGAGGCCTTCGCCCGCGATGCGGTCGCCGCGGTCCCTGCCGAACAACGCAACGAGCTCGCGCGGAAGGTCGAAGCGATCTGGCGCCGCAACGAGCTCGACGGTCCAGCGACGGCAGAACCGGCTGGGACCGCCCCGGTCGCGCCGACATCGAGGCGCTGATCGTCCTAGACTGATCGCGTGCCGCTCCAGACCGGGAAGACCTTCGAGCGCTATCGCATCGAAGCCGTCCTCGGCGAGGGGGGGATGGGCACCGTCTATCGCGCGTACGACACGCGCCTGCAGCGCATCGTCGCGCTCAAGGTGCTGCGCCCGCGGGTCGACCACGGAAGCTACGGATCGGGGGCCAGCACCAGCGGAGGCATCGCGCGCGTCCTCCGCGAAGCACGCGCGGCCGCGGCCCTCGACCACCCGTGCGCGGTCACCATCCACGACGTCGGCGAGCACGAGGACACCGCGTACATCGCGATGGAGCACGTCGAGGGGAAGTCCCTCCGCGCGTACGTCGCGGCGCC
>JBKJQC010000998.1:0-5691 GCA_046593995.1 Polyangiales bacterium | reverse complement strand
GTCTGCCCGTGGAGCGAGCGCTACGCTCGACGAGCGCTACGCTCGGACCGATGGGTGACGCGGCCGCCATCGCGCACATGAACGCGCCCGATTATCTCGCGTGGGAACGCGTACAGGCGGCGAAGCACGAATATCACCTCGGTGAGGTGCACGCGACGGCGGGCGGAAGCCCACGCCACAACTTCCTCTCCGTTGCGATCGCCAGCGAGCTGCGCGGCGTGATGCGCGGACGCGGCTGCCACGTGCTCTCGTCGGACCAGCGCATCTCGGCGCGTCAGGGCGAACGCTACGTATACGTCGATGTCGTCGTCGTCTGCGGGGGCACGCAGCTCGAGGCAGGGACGAGCGACGTACTCGCGAATCCGACGGTGATCGTCGAGGTCCTCTCGCGCGGCACGGAGAGCTACGATCGTGGCGTGAAATGGGAGGCGTATCAGCGCCTCGCCTCACTCACCGACTACGTCCTGGTCACGCAGCTCGACGCGCGTAGAGCACTACCAACGAGAAGCGGACGGCTCGTGGCGCTATCGCGTCTACGGGGCAGGTGACACGTTGACCCTGAGCAACGGCGCGATCGTCTCGGTCGATGCCGTCTACGACGGAGCGTTCGAGCTCGACGACGGCTGAGCGAAGCTACCCGGCGCGCAGGAGGGACCGATAGCCGGACGAGCGCACCGCGCTCACCCGTCCGACGCCCTCCGCGCGTGCGTCCACTCGCGGTACTTGCGGTTCACGTAGGCGAAGCGCTCCTTCGCGGTCGGATAACGCGCGGTGAACCAGCGCACGAGGTCGAGCAGATCCTCGTCCTCCTGATCCGAGTGCGGAACATCCCAGTCCCGTCTCCACTCCTCGACGGAGAGCTCGCGCTCGTACTGCTCCGCGATGGCAGGGTCGAGTTTCTGTCGTGCGATCATGAGGCCCCCTTCTTCGCGAGCGCCTCGAGCGCGCGAATGTCCAGCGCATCTTTCGGCCGAAGTGACCAGCGCTTCGTGAGGATCAGATCGGGAATGCTCGGTAGCCAGATCTGGACGCCCTCGGCGAAGGGCACTGCGACTCGTCGCGCCCACGCGTCTTCGAAGCGGAGGGGCACGCCGTCCTTCGTCGAGGCCTGCTTCGCCACGAGCACGTCGACGCGCTCGTCGCCTTCGAGCACGTAGCGTCCGACGTTGCGAGCTTCCTCCGGAGAGCGATTCGGGACGAGGCCGCATTCACGTGCGGCGTCGTTCAGCTTTGCGGTGTCTGCGCCGTGGATCCACACGTCGTAGTCCGCCGTCAGCACCGGGATGCCGAGCGCCACCAGCGCACGCCGGCCGATGAGCAACCAGCGGGCGCCCGATCGCTCGAACGCGCGGAAGAGCGCTTCCTCGTCGATCTCGGCGTGCTCCACCCGCCCGAGTGTACCTCGCGAGCTTGCCCGCGCTACGAGACGAGGTGCCAGAAGTCGGTCTCGACCTTGCGGTAGTCGACCTCGACGTCGAGGCGCGCGAGCACCGAGTAGAAGCCGAACTGCAGCCGGTTCATGAAGACCATCTCCGGCGGCATGGGGAAGAACTCTTCGTCCGACGCCTTCCGCGCGTCACCGGCCATGCTCTTCATGTGCTCGACGAGAGAAGCCGCGTAAGGGCGGGTGATGCGATAGGGCGCGTCGAAGAGCGGCTCGAAGCACTTGCGCGTGTACGCGACGGCGAGGTCGCGGAGCTTGCCCGGCTTCGCTTCGACCATCTCGCCCACGCCGTCGCGGAAGCGGGCGAGGTCCTTGTCGATCGCGGCGCGATGGATCACGCACGCCCACTTGTGATTGTGCTCACGGATCGGCTGCACGCAGCCGAAGTCGAAGAAGACGACGGTGCCGTCCTCGCGGAACATGTAGTTGCCCGGGTGGGGATCCGCGTTGAAATGGGAGTGCACCAGGTTCCCCTTGAAGACGAACCGCCAGAGCGTCTCGGCCCACGCGCGACGATCGCGCTCCGGGGCCGCGCACGCCTCGTCGAAGGACGCGCCGTGCATGAACTCCGTCGTGAGCACGCGCTTGCGCGAGTGCGAGGCGTGGACGCGCGGCAGCACGATTCGCGCGTGGTCTGCGTGGAAATCGGTGAACATGCCCAAGCGCTTCGCCTCGAGCTCGTAGTCGAGCTCTTCGCGGAACCGTGCGCGCACGACGTCGAGCGCGTCCTTCGCCTTGAAGCGCTTCCCCGCGACCGCGCCGATCATCGAGCCCATGACGCTCGCGTTCGCGAGATCCGCCTCCATCGCCTTCACCACGCCCGGGTGCTGCACCTTCACCGCGACCTCGCTCCCGTCGGGGAGGGTCGCGCGGTGGACCTGGCCGATCGAGGCGCTCGCGATCGGGACGTCCTCCCACTTGGTGAACAGTCGATCGATGGGGCCTCCGAGCTCCTCCTCGACGGAGGCGCGGATCTCGGCCGGTGACGACGTGGGCGCGGCGGCGCGCAACCCCTTCATGGCCGTCTCGTACGCGGCGCGTTGCCCCTCGGGCACGACGCCGTCGACGTAGCTCGCCATCTGACCGACCTTTGCCGCGAGCCCGCGCAGGGTGCCGAGGACGTCGGCCGCATGTTTCGCGGCCGCGGAGCCGTCGTCGTCCCTCACGAGGCTCGCGCCCGCTCGCAGACCGGCGCCGGCCAGGCGTGCGATGCGCCCGAGCCGCCCCTCGGGAATCCTTCGGTCACCCGTCACGTTCGGTCTCCATGCGCGTGCGGCGGCCAGTGCTCCCGGTGCCGAGACATCCGACAAGAGATGGTGCCGGGGCGCGAGTAGGACAAGTTGCGATTCGACGGTGAGCCGCTCGCTCGCCGGACCCGGAGCAACTGAGGCCGACCGAAACGGGGGCTTTGAGGCCACCCGCGATCCCGCTAGTCTCGGAGCGCCCCTGAAAGGTGCCATGGCCCGCCTCATCCTCGCCACCGCGGACGGTACCCAGTCCGTCGATCTCCGACCGACGAACACCCTCGGGCGGCACCCGAACAACTCGATCCAGCTCCTCGACAAGATCGTGTCGAAGGAGCACTGCGTGATCCTGCAGCAGGACGGGCAGTGGATCCTGCGCGACCTCGGATCGCTGAACGGCACGTACATCAACGCGGAGCGCGTGCAGGGCGAGCGCCCGCTGCGCCACGGCGACGAGATCGCGCTCGGCTCGACGCGCGCACGCTTCGACGACGGGTCGGGCGCGCCCATCGCGCGCTTCGCACCGTCGCCGAACGCACCGGCCGTCGCGGCCGCGATCAACAATCCGCCTCCGCAGCAGCTGCAGCCCGCGGTCCCGCACGCCGGCTATCAGCCCGGCGGCTCCCCGACGGGGCAGGGCGTTCCCGGCGTCTACCCGATGCCGCCGCTGCCGAATTCGCAGCAGCAGCCGGGGAGCGGCGCGCGCATCCCGTCGATGCCCGGTGGGCAGGGACAGGGCCAGCCCTCGCCGGTGACGGCGGTGTCCGGTGCGCCGGTGCGTCCGTTCGGCGCGCCCCCTTCCGCCGCGCCGCAGCAACAAGCCGGGCACTTCGGCCCCGGGAACATGTCGGTCACCGCAGGTGGCCGGGTCGAGCTGCAGAACGATCAGAACCGCGCGATCGGAACGCAGATCGCCGCCGTGCAGAAGGGCTTCGCGCCCTTCGCCGAGATCCAGCACGAGCCGCAGACGGTCCGTGACGACTACGAGCGCCTCCGCATCGCCTACGAGGTGACGCGGGAGCTCGTCGGCGAGCGCGACGTCGACATCGTCATCTCGAAGATCCTCACCGCGACGTTCCGCTTCGTGCGCGCCGACCGCGGCGTCGTCTTCCTCATGGAGGACGAGCGCCTCGTCCCGAAGTACACGCGCCGTCGCTCCGGCGGCGAAGCCCAGGTCGCCGTCTCCTCGACGATCCTCGACCACGTGATCAAGACCCGCAGCGCCGTGCTCACCAACGACGCCGCGATGGACTTCGCGTCGTCCAAGGGGAAGAGCATGATCCTGAACCGGATCACCTCGGCGATGGTCGTGCCGCTCGTCCACAACGACGCGCTCCTCGGCGTCGTCTGGCTCGACTCGGAGCAGCTCGCGGTCTTCACGCAGAAAGAGCTCGAGCTCGTCACCGCGCTCGCCTACCAGGCCGCGATGTTCGTGGAGAACGCGCTCCTCATCAAGAAGGTCGAGAGCGAGATCGTCAGCCGCGAGCGCTTCTCGCGCCTCCTCTCGCCGAACCTCGCGCAGCAGGTCCTCGCGGGGAAGCTCGAGATCAAGCTCGGCGGCAGTCAGCTCAACGAGTGCACGGTCTTCAACAGCGACATCCGCGGCTTCACGCGCATGAGCGACGGCGCCCAGCCGCAGGGCATCGTCGACATGTTGAACGAGTACTTCGAGCTCATGGTCGAGTGCTTGTTCAAGTTCGAAGGCACCCTCGACAAGTTCATGGGCGACGGGATCATGGCGCTCTTCGGCGCACCGGTCGCACACCCCGACGATCCGATCCGCTCGGTGCAGACGGCGCTCGAGATGATGGACGTCCTCGGCGCGCTCAACCGCAAGCGCATCTCGCGCGGCGAGTCCGCGCTCGGCGTCGGCATCGGCATCCACACCGGGCCGCTCGTCGCAGGCTACGTCGGCTCCTCCAAAGCACTCAGCTACACGGTCATCGGCGACACGGCGAACACCTCCGCGCGTCTGTGCGGCATCGCGGACGCTGGGCAGATCGTCGTCAGCGAGTCGACGGCGGCGCGCCTCGGCAACCGCTTCGAGATGTCCGAGCTCCCGCCGGCGAAGCTCAAAGGCAAGGAGCGTCCGCTCCGGTGCTTCGACGTGAAGAGCGAGCGCGGCGTCCAGCGCAGCATCTCCTCCGTGACGACCAACTCCGAGAAGGCAGCCACCGCGTGAGCTTCGGCAAGAACCCGCACGTCCCGAAGGCCGAGGCCGCAGAGCTCAAGGCGAAGTCCGCGCGCGACGCCGCCGGCGCGACCATGGCGTGGCGCGAGGCCGCCCGTCAGTGGGATCGCGCCGCCGAGCGCGAGAAGGACGACAAGCGTCGCAAGCAGTACGAGGCGAACGCCGAGACCGCGCGCGCGACCGCGGACGATCCGCAGGTCGAACCCCCCGAGCTCGACGGCGACGCCGCGACCCCGGCGAAGCCCGGCCTCCTCAACTGATTTTCGCTGCGCGGGAGATGACGGCCACGCCGAGCAGCGACACCGCCGCCGCCGCGAGCGTCAGCGACGCGACCTTCTCGCCGCCGAGCGCTGCGCCGATCCCGAGCGCCACGATCGGGTTCACGTACGCGTAGCTCGTGGCGAGCGAGGGGCGCACGTTGCGGAGCAGCCAGTTGTACGCGGTGAACGCGACGATCGAGCCGAAGACGGAGAGATAGGCCATCGCGAGGAGCGCGCGCGTCCCCGGGAAGTGCGCGGCGCGCTCTCCGGTCACGAAGGAGAGCGCGATCATCATCACGCCGCCGGCGATCATCTGCAGCGCAGTCGCCATCGGACCCTGGGGGAGGGGCAGGCGCTTGCTCCAGACCGAGCCGAGCGCCCATAGGATCGGCGCGAGGAGGAGCACGAGCCCCGCGGCGTCGAAGTGCACCGCGCCGCCGAGGTTCAAGAGAATGACGCCTGCGAACCCGAGCGCGAGGCCGACCCACTCGGCGCCGGTGGTGCGGGCGCCGAGCGCGCGCGCGAAGACCGCTGCCCAGATCGGCATCGACG
>JBKJQC010000667.1:0-2972 GCA_046593995.1 Polyangiales bacterium | reverse complement strand
TTGAAGTCGACGACGCCTGCGACGTTGACGACCGCGTCGACCGTTCCGCGGAGCTCCGCGATCAGTTTGGGATCGACGCCGCAGTTCGGTTTGCCGACGTCGCCGTCGATCGGGATCACGCGCTCGCGGAGGAACGCCTGGAAGCCGTCACCGTACTGCTCGCGGAGCGGCAGCATGCAGGTGTTGATCGCGATCTCGTTCCAGAACCGCGCCTCCGGCGTTCCCTTCCCTTTGGAAGAGCGCACCATCAGGTAGATCTTCCCGACCTGGGGGTAGCGCGCGAGCAGCATCACCCAGAAGATCTTGCCGAGGAACCCGGTGCCGCCGAGCACCACGAGGTTCGAGCCCTCGAACACGCGCGTCGGATCGAGCGGTCCCTCGGCGGGGGGCACCGATAGCGTGCGACCGCGGGCGGTGATCGACTTCGTGAGGACGTGCGAGTCGTTGTCGCGCGAGCCGCGCTTGTCGTCGGAGTGGCCGTTCATCGGGGGACGCGGTTTTTCCCGCGGCGCGCCGAGTACGTCAACGTCAGGACGTGTCTCCCCGCCGCTTTCACGTTCTGCAATTCCCGAACGCTCAGGCGGCTCCGGATTGAACACGGAGGCACGGAGGCGCGGAGGGGCGAGAAGTGCTGCCGCGCGCGTGCTTCAGCGTTGCGCTCGCGCGTGGACGACCTCGTGCCCTCCGCGGGCGACGAAGAGGCGAGCGGGGCGAACGGCAGGCTTGGAAACCTCCGCCCCTCCGCGCCCTCCGTGCCTCCGTGTTCAGTCTGGATTCAGTGCGCTGGCGCCGCGTCCGGTCGTTCGCGCGCGATTCCGACGACGAAGGATCATCGCCATGACGGTGATCGACATCCACGCGAGAGGAGTGCTTCCGGAGACGATCCCGCAGCCGCATCCCCCGTCCTCGGCCGTCGCGGACGCAGGAACGAAGGCCTCCACCGGTTTCGGCACCTCGATCACCAGCCGCGCCGTGGCACCCCGGACGTGGCCGTCCGCGTCGAGCACGTCGACGCGCACGAAGCGGATCGACGGTTCCGCGACGGTGATGGTCTTCGCGAGCCCCGACTGGCCGAGCGGCTCCCACTCGGTGTCGAACTTCCCGTCGTATTCGAGGTCCCACCGCGCGCGCAGCGCGGCACCGTCGTCGACGGCCGTGACTCTCAGCTCGATCGGCTTGCCGGGCGGAGTGGTCGCCGGCACGACGAGCGTGACCTTCGGCGGCGCGCCTTCCTTCCGTGGGAGCCCGAGCGCGGCGGCGAGATCGAGCTTGCCGCGTCCCCAGTGCTCCTCGTCGCCGACGTCACCGTCGCGCCGCGCGTGATCGAGCAGCTTCGCCTGCAACGCAGCGCCGCGCAGCGTCGGATCGTGCTGCTGCAGGATCGCGAGCGCCGCCGCGACGTGCGGACCTGCACCCGAGGTCCCGCCGAACTGCGCGTAAGGGACCGCCATGCGGTCGTCCACCGAGCTCGGTACGGTGGGTGCGAAGGGGTTGTCCGGCGCGCCGAGATCGATCCCGGCGACGCCGTCGATGCGCGGACCGAGCGAGGAGTACGACGCGAGGGCCCCGGCTTCGGTGCCCCAGCCGTCGTCGCGGTGGAGCGCGTACGCGGCGACGGTGATCCCCTTGTCGTTCGTGGCCGGGTGACAAAGCGTCCGCGCCGGCGTGTTCTCCTCGAACTGGAAGCCGTAGGCCCACGAGGTGTACGCGTCGCCGCAGAACAGCTCGACCTCGGCCGGCGCGTCGCTCGTCAGCGTCAGTCGCCACTTCCCGCCCGGGAGCTTCCCGTACGCGTTCCCGTCGTAGTCGTAGAGTTGCAGGTGGAGCTCGTGGGTCCCGCGCGAGGTGGTGCGGCGCTGCACCTCTACGGTGCGCCCCGCGCCGACGTCGACGAGCTGCGACTCCTCTGCGCTCGCAGGCAGGTCGATCGTGGTGCCGTCCGGCAGCGCGAGCTTCAACGCGAGCGTCCGCGGATCGCCGCGGTAGACGAGCGAGATCCCGACGTACGGCGAGTCGCCGAACGACGAGTCCGTCTTCATCGGGATCTCGTTGTTGCCGGCGACGAGCGTGACCGTCCGATGCTTGTATCCGATGGCGAGGTTGCCGGCCGGGTTCACCACGGCGATGCCCTGATCGACCGCGGCGTCGAGCAGCGTCTCTTCCTCGGTCGATCCGTCGAGCGGATACCCGACGTACTGCGCGTACTCGGTGAGGATGATGTCGGATTGCTGATCGATCGCCCACTGCACCGAGGCCACGGTGCCCGACGGATCGCGCGAGCCGTAGCCGACCGCGATGACGTCCGCACCGGGAGCGAGGCCGAGCATGCGGCTCCGATCCAGGGTCCCGGAGACGAGGATCCCGGTGACCGCGGTCCCGTGCGACGCGTACTCGAGCTGCTCGTCGCTGCGGAGGAGCGAGGCGCCGTAGACGGAGATGCCGCTGGTCGTGCTCCCGCGCGTGTACGTGCGCGCCGCGCGCACCGCCGAGATCTTGCTCGTCCCCAGGCGCAAGAGCTTCTCCGACGGCGCGGTCTTGCCGTCGCCGTCGACGTCGTCGACGAGGAAGATCGACTCGCCGTACCCGGGCGCGGATTCGCCGAACTCGCGACCGAAGTCGCGTTGGCCGTTGCGGTTCACGTCGACGTAGAGCCAGTCGAGCGCCGGATCGAACCCGTTGATGCGATCGTCGAGATCGGCGCGGAGCTCGCGGAGGATCTCGGTCGGCTCGATGGTGCCGGAGCCGTCGAGATCGACGCCGTCCACCCCGGGCCGCAGTCGGCCGTCTCCGTCGACGTCGACCCACGCGTGCACGCCGCCGTCGGCGCGGAAGAGCGACGGGTGGAACGGGAAGACGCCGGAGTCGATGTCCGCGATCTTCACGCCGGTGCCGTCGAGGACCGCGCCGTCCTTCGCGCGATGCGCTCGGCGCGCGCCGGCGAGGCCCGTCTCCCGGGCGGACTCGACGAGCGG
>JBKJQC010000432.1:0-3024 GCA_046593995.1 Polyangiales bacterium | reverse complement strand
CCGGTCGTCAGTCGTCAGTCGTCAGTCGTCCGCTGACGCGGGACGAGACGAGACGCTGGCGTCGCGTCGCTCTCGCTGCTCGCTGCTCGCTCTCGCTCTCGCCGACGACTGACGACTGACGACCCTCTTCGGTGGCAACGGCGTCTGCGCGGCGATCTCGTCTCGCACCCTAGACCCTAGACCCTAGACCAACCCTAGACCCTAGACCTTTCACGAGAGCAGCGTCACCACCCCCAGCATCGTCGCCACGGCGAACGCGAGCGAGCCGCGGAGGAAGACGACCAGCGGGCGCTTTCGGCGGAGCTCGGCGATCAGGGCGGCGAACGTGAGGAGGAGCGCCGCGCCGAGGCCCGACCACGTCGTCGGTGTGGTGGCGAGCGTGCAGGCGACGCCGGCGGCCGCGACCCAGAGGACGAAGCCGACGCCGGCGAGGGCAGGGGCTTCGGGCGCGCGTGCGGCGCGGCGGACGAGCGACGCGACGAGGAGCATGCGGAGGAGGAGCCCGAGCGCCGCGCCGGCTGCGGCGATCACGCGCCGTGAGAAGCTCGCCTCGTGGGCCGCGAGCGCGAGGACGAGGATCCATCCCGCGGTCGCGACGTCGAGCACGCCGAGGAGCGGCGCTTCGGCCAGCGGGGCGCGCGGTGGCGTGCCCGTGCGCGTGCTGTCGAGGCGTTCCGTCGTGGTGGCCCGCGCGCCGCCGGTGCCGTAGGTGCCGACCACCGTACCGATCGCGAGGACGATCGCGAGCAGCGGAAGTCGGACGCTGCCTGCGCTCGTGGTGCCGCGCGCCGCGACGATCGTGGAGAGCGCACCGCCCCACGCTGCAGCCGCGAGCGAGCGCGCGACGATGCGCACGCGGGCGGTCGGGCTCGGGAGCGTGAAGACGTGCGCGGCGATCGCGTCGGTCGCGCCGAAGGCGAGCGCGCTCCCTCCCGCGGCGAGGATCGGCGTCGCGACGAGCATCAGGCCCGCGGCCACGGCGATCGCGACGAGCGCTGCGGTCGCAGTCGCGCGTGACGCCACGTTTTCGCTCGACGCGCGTCCTTCCATCGGTACAGTTCGCCGCCTTTTCTTCCCTGTGCCGAGCTCCGGCTCGCACGCGTTCGCTTTTTTTCGTGACCGATGATCCTCGAGATCGACCCCGTCAACCCCGAGCCGCGCAAGATCGCGCGCGCGGTCGCGGCGCTCGTGGCAGGCGAGGTGATCGCCTACCCGACCGACACCGTCTACGCGCTCGGAGCGGACGTCGAGAACCGAAAGGCCATCGATCGCGTCTACCAGATCAAGCGCATGAAGAGCGACCAGCCGCTCGCCTTCGTGTGCTCCGATCTGTCCGACATCGCGAAGTACGCCATCGTCGAGAACCAGCAGTACCGCCTCCTCCGCCGCCGCTTGCCCGGCCCTTACACCTTCATCCTCGAGGCGACGCGCGAGGTGCCGAAGGTGCTCCTCTTGAAGCGGAAGCAGGTCGGCATCCGCGTGCCCGATCACCCGGTGTCGCGCGCGCTGACCGCGGCGCTCGGGCGACCGATCATCTCGACCACGGCGGGGCCGCACGGTGAGGACGCGTTCATCGATCCGCACGAGATCGACGATGCGTTCCCGGGGCTCGGTCTCGTGCTCGACGCGGGCGTCGGGGGGATCCTGCCGACGACGGTGGTGGATCTCACGGGCGGGCAGGTGACGATCGTGCGCGAGGGTGCGGGTGATCCTGATCTGTTCCGCGGCAGTCTCGTGCCCTGACACCCGCGCCCGGTAGACTCGCGTATCCCGTGACGGACTCGGACGACCACCATCGCCGTAGGATCCTGGCGCGGCGCTCGCGCTTCGTCGCGATCGCGCTCGCCGGTGCGAGCACCACCGTCGAAGCGTGCTTCGGTCCTTGCCTGAAGATGGCGGTGCCCGCCGACGCGGAGGCCGGAACCGCGAGCGATGCTCGGCCGAGCGGGGACGCCGGTCCGAACGATGCGTTTAAGCAGGACCCCACCCACGGACAATCTCGGGTCGCCGACTGCGCCTGAGCCGTGGACGACGCACGCCGGCCGCGCGATTGGGTTTGCGCGCGAGGCTGCTGCGCAGGGCGGTGCCACACGTGGCAGGGTCGTAACGAGTACACTGCACTCACCTCATGGAACGGCCGTCGCGCAGCCAAGCCAAGCCCGCCGATCGACCGGCCGCAGCTACGCACGACGAGAAGGTGCGCGCCGCGGCGAGCGTGCTCGCGCGCATGCGCGCCTCCGCGAAGCGTGCGGGGGCGACCGAGATGACCGACGCCGAGATCGACGCGGAGATCCACGCCGCGCGCGCCGCTCGGAAGCCCTCCCCCTGACCGCAGCTCCGCCGCGGGAGACCGCGCGGTGAGGATCGTCATCGATACGAACATCGTCGTCGCGGCCGTCCTCACGCCCGATGGTCCGGCGAGCCGCGTGTTCGACGAAGCGCTGCGTGGAACCCGCGTGCAAGCGCTCTACGACGAGCGGATCGCCGCCGAATACGAGGGAGTTCTCCTGCGTCCCGCTTCGGGTTCAGCCCCGATGACGTGCGAGAGCTGATGCGGCTCGTGCGAGCGTGCTTCCAGCGGGTCGAAGCTCCGAGCTTGTCGACCGCGATCGCATACCGCGATCCCAAAGACGCGCCCTTCATCGAGACGGCCGTGATCGGAAACGCTGAGGTCATCGTCACGCGAGATCACGCCGACATCGCGCCATATTTTCGGACCGCTTCTCCCGGTGCGCTCCACATCTGGAAGCTCGAGGCCGGCGGCACCGAGATCACGCTACTCGGCGGTCGTCGTGTGGTTCGGCTTCGGCGCCCTCGTCGTCGATAGCGCCGAGCTTTCCTCCGAACGCTGGCCCACGTCAGCGGTGCGCGCTCGCATCCGCCTGCGCATCCGCGTGCTCCTCCGCCTGCTCCGCCGAGGAGCATCCGAGCACTGCGAACGAAGGCGATCAGGGCGAGACGCACCCTGGCGGTCCTACCCCGTCCGCGACGTCAGAGACGGAGGCCCGCCACAGTCCGCGCGAG
>JBKJQC010000395.1:0-19877 GCA_046593995.1 Polyangiales bacterium | reverse complement strand
CCCGCTCGGCGCGTCGGGCGCGCGGATCACGACCAACCTCGTCTACACGCTGCAGCAGAAGAGCGCCCGCGTCGGCGTCGGCTCCGCGTGCATCGGCGGCGGTCAGGGCATCGCGGTCGTCATCGAGCGGATCTGAGTCGTCAGAACGAACGAGGCCCCGTGCCCGCGAGGGGTACGGGGCCTTCTTCGTGTCGACTTCAGTTCGAGAACGTTGCCGTGACGTTGTGCGCCTGGTTCATGTTGACGATGCAGGCACCGGTGCCGGTACACGCGCCGCTCCATCCGGTGAAGCCGATGAAGAAGTTCGCTGGCGTCGCGGTGAGCTGCACGGTCGTTCCCGCGGGGAACATCTCGGTGCAGTCCGCGCCGCAAGAGATGCCGAACGGCTGCGACGTCACAGTGCCGCTGCCGATGGTGTTGACGGTGAGCGCGTGGACGTTCGTCGTGAAATTCGCAGTGACCGACGTGGCCGCAGTCATCGTCACGGTGCAGAAGCCCGTGCCGGTGCAGCCGCCACCGGTCCATCCCGCGAACAGCGACCCCGTCGCAGGGGTCGCGGTGAGGCCCACCATGGTGCCGTGGGCGTACGCCTCGCTGCAGTCAGTACCGCAGTTGATGCCCGCGCCCGACGCCGTCACGGTACCGGCGCCATTGCCGGTCTTGGCGATTGTCAGGACGTGGCCCGCGGAACCGAAGCTCGCGGTCACCGACTTCGCCACGTCCATGGTGACCGCGCAGGCGCCCGTGCCCGTGCATGCACCGTTCCATCCGAGGAACGTCGAGCCGGTGGCCGGCGCGGCGTTGAGCGTGACGGTGGTGCCGTTCGCGAACGCCTCGCTGCAGTCGGCCCCGCAGTTGATCCCGCTCGGCATGCTGACGACTGTGCCGGCACCGGCGGCGGCCTTCGTGACGGTGAGCGTGCGCAGCGTGGCGCCCTGGTCCTCCCAGTCGACCGAGACCGACGACTGGCCGTTGCGGCGCATCATCAGCGTGACGGGCGTGACGCCGCCGGTGGTCACGACGGCGTCGACCGGCTCGGCGATGAAGGTCGGGACCGAGCTTGCGGTCACGGTGCTGCACGCGCCGGTGTACGCGTCACCGCGGAAGGCGACGGTGCCGACCGGGAGGCTGTTCAGCGCGAGGACGCTCGACTGTCCCGTGACCACGTCGTAGTTGCGCGTCACCGTGCGCGAGCCGGTCGCCGTCAGCGTGATGCACGCGACGTCGTTCGGGACACTCGTGATCGCGACGGAGGCCGCACCGACCGCGTCGTCGTCGACGGCAGCCGTACAGGCGGTGAGCGAGACAGAGAAAAGGACGAAGGAGGCAATCGAGAGGTGGCGCATGGTACGCCTCCTACATACATCCACGCACGCCGGTCAATCGATTTTTGCCGCCATTTTCACGCGCTCGAAGTTCGGCGGATCATCGCGAAGCGCCGTTGCGCGCGAGCGCCTCGCGGAACGATCGCGCCGCCTCGATCGCCGCCTCGGCCGTCACCGCATGCGTGACGAAGTGGCCCATCTTCCGGCGCGGGCGCGCTTCGCGTTTGCCGTAGAGGACGACGTCGACCACGTCGGGATGATCTCTCCACACCGAGAGATCGAGTCGCTCGCGGCCCTGTGCGAGCCACACGTCGCCGAGCAGGTTCGCCATGCACCATGCGCCGTCGCCGTTCATCCGTGGTGCGACGAGCGGCACTCCGGCGAGCACGCGCGCGAGCGCATCGTACTGACTGTACGTGCACGCGTTGCGCGTGACGTGCCCCGAGTTGTGCGGCCGCGGAGCGAGCTCGTTCACGTAGACGTGGAGCCCGCCGGCCTCGATCCCGTTCGAGCGCCGAGCGGGCCGACGGCCGACGAAGAACTCCGTCGTGAGCAGGCCGCGGAGATCGAGGGCGCGCGCGGTGCGGAGCGCGACGTCCTGCACGATGCGCGCGACCTCGACGGGGACGCGCGCCGGGACCAGCGTCAGGTCGAGGATGTGGCCGGAGTGCGCGTTCTCGAAGAGCGGAAACACCACCTCGTCGCCCGCCGCGTTGCGCGCGACGATACAGCTCACTTCGAGCGCGAGATCCACGACCTCTTCGAGGACGCAGTGGAAGCCATTGCCGCGCGGCGTCAGCGCGCCGATCGCCGCGTCGAGATCCTCGTGCCCGGAGATGTAGAACTGCCCTTTGCCGTCGTAGCCGCCGCGCACGGTCTTGAGGATGAAGGGCCAGCCGAACGTGCGGGCCGCGGCGCGGAGCTCGGCCTCGCCACGGATCACGGCGAAGTGCACGTGCGGCAGCTGGTTCGCCGCGAGGAACGCCTTCTCGCGGGCGCGGTCCTGGGCCGTCTCGAGCACGTCGATCGACGGGATGATCTCGACGTCGCCGAGGTGGCGCAGCGGGCCTGCTTCGATGTGCTCGAACTCGTAGGTGACGACGTCGCAGCGCGCGGCGAAGGCGCGCACGGCGTCGAGGTCGTCCCACTTCGCGGCGACCGCTGCGTCGTAGCGCACCACGGCGGGCGCCGTCGGGTCGGCGTCGTAGATCACGACGTCGGCGTCGAGGTGGAAGAGCGATTCGGCGAGCATCGTCCCGAGCTGGCCGCCGCCGAGGATGCCGACGCGTCTCATGAGCCGGAGCGCGCGCGCGCCTCGGACAAGCGCGCGTTCATCTCGTGCACCTTCGCCGCGAGCGCCTGCTTGTACTGCTGCAGCTTGGTGGCGAGGTGCGCGTCGCCGAGCGCGAGGATCTGGATCGCGAACAGAGCCGCGTTCGTCGCGCCGGCGGGCCCGATCGCGAACGTCGCGGTGGGCACCCCTGCCGGCATCTGGACGATCGACAAGAGGCTGTCCACGCCGCTCAGCGCTTTCGACAGCACGGGGACGCCGAGCACGGGCAGCGTCGTGAGCGACGAGATCATCCCGGGCAGGTGCGCCGCGCCTCCGGCACCGGCGATGATCACCTTCAGCCCGCGGTCGACCGCGGTCTTCGCGTATTCGACCATGCGCTCGGGGGTGCGGTGGGCGCTCACGACCTCGACCTCGTGCGGGACGCCGAAGTCGATCAGCACCTTCTCGGCGTTCTGCAGCGTCTCCCAGTCGGAGTCACTGCCCATCACGATTCCGATCTGCGGGAGCGCGCCCATGCGTTTGTCCCTCTACCGCGGCGTGACCGCGGAGGACAACCGTCGCCCACGCTCCGCGATCAGCGAGCGCTGCGAGAGGAACCTCGCGATCGCCGAGAAGCCCTCGCGGCGGCCGAATTGGAGGAGGTGCGCGCCGGGAAAGACCACCAGCTCGCAGCTGAAGTGCGCGGCGAGCGACTCGGCGTGCGACCGTTTGGTGATGCGATCGCCCTCGGCGCCGATCACGAGCACCTTGTCCGACGACACGAGCGGCTTGCGCGACAGCGGTCTCACGAGCTCGAGCGCGCACTTGCCGGCGTCGATCAGGCCTTCGGGCACCACCGTGCCGCGGAGCGCCTCGTGCTCGACGACGACGTCCGTCAGATCCGCGAGCGGGATGAACGGCACGATGAAGTCCATCGTCGGATCGACGGTCGCGAGCAGCGACACCGTGTACCCGCCGAGGCTCATGCCCATCGCGCCGACGTGCGAGGCGCCGCGACCACGCAGCCAGGCCGAGAGACGACGGAGATCCCACATCGATTGCCCGAACGCTTCGTTCGTGCGGGCCACGTCGGCGGTGGGGAAGAGGGGAGTCGTCTTGCGGTTCGCCGGTGCGCGCAGCGCGTGGAACGGCAGCGTGAAGAGCGCCACGTCGAGCCCGAGGCCGTAGAGCCAGCTCGCGCCCCACGCGCGCTCCTCGAAGGTGAACGTGCCCGCGCGGTAGCCGTGGACGCAGATGACCGTGGGCCGCGCCACGCCGTCGCCTTCTCGACGAGCATGCCGGAACATGCGGACGTGCGCCGTGTCGTTCTCGCGCCAGCGCGCGAAGCGGCCACGCTGGTCGTCACGGACGCAGCGCCAGCCGCTCTGCCAGGAGAGGTCGACCACCTCGCCACGGCGCGACCGCCCGTCTGCCGGGAGATCGCGGACGCGGATCTCGTGCATCTGCTCGAGGGCCGGCGGCTCCGCATAGAAAGCGTCGCGATCGACCGCGGCGTAGTCCGTCGCGACGCGCTCGAGGTAGACCTTTCGCTCGGCCACGTCCTGGTGACGTGACGGTGCTGCGCGCTTCGCGATCTCCTGCGCGAGCCGCACGACGGCGACGTCGAACCCCGCGCCCGCCTCCACGAGGATCGGCGCGAGGGTCCGCTGGAGGAACGGCTTGGCGATGCGTGAGAGCACGGTGCAGGTTACACCCGGCGCCCGGCGGCGATCCACGCGCCGAGGCCGGCGAGCACGAACGCGACGGGCGCACACGCGACGCCGAGCGCGACGGCCACCGGCGCGACGATGCCGAGGACGAAGAGGAGCGCGGACAGCGCGAGGATCGCGGCGATGCCCGCTTCGAGCACGTGCGCACGCGCGGCCGCGCGCTCGCGTCCCCCGCTCGCGATGCCGACGATCGCTGCGCTCATCGGGAACGAGACGATGACACCGAGCGCGAGGAGCAGCGCCGCGTACTCGGCCGCGGGGCCGCTGCGATCGATCTCGCCGAAATCGATGTGCGCGCTGTGTCCGACGGCGACCGCGGCAGCGAAGCCGAGCACGATCCCTCCGAGGTTCCCGAGGGCGCCGAGGAGGATCCAGAACGGCCGCAGCCCTCCTCTGCGGAGCTCGTTCCGGGCGATCTCGCGGATCGTCTCCTGGCCGATCGACGCGAGCGACTCCGGCGGCGCCGCTGCGTGACGCGCGAGCCGGAAGACGCCGAGCGTCGCGAAGACCATCAGGATGAAGCCGACCGAGATCGCGAATGGCAGCGACGCCGGCCCGCGCGAACGGAGCGACAGCTCGACCCCGCCGCGGATCAGCATGGTCACGAGCGCGTAGCGACCGAAGGGTGTGCCGCCGAGCCGACCGTCGAACCCCGACAGCGCGAGGCCGTAGCCCCACGTCGCTGCGAGCGCGACGTCGTCGAACGCGAGGATGCCCGCGCGGACGCCGCTCCCCATCGCGAGGTGCTCGATCCCGAGCTGCGTGGCGAGCCGCCCGAGCACGTATCCTGCGGCGGCTGCGGCCGCTGCGAGCGGAGGATCGACGTCGTCGCGCGAGCCGGTCGTCGAGCCGAGCGCCGGCCAGACGATCGCGACGAGCGCGAGGATGGTGAACGGTCCGACGATGCCGAACGAGAGGATGGACTCGAGGACCGGGTTCCCCGTGGCGCGCGTCCCGACCAGGAGATCGAGGATCAGCGTCTCGACGGCGCGGACGACGACCGCGGCCACCATCCCGCCCACGACGAGGACGATCCAACCGAGGGGAGTCCAATGCCGACGCCCCGTGCGCAGCCTTCGCGCGAGCGCGACGAACAAGAGCGTCGTCAGCGCGACGAACAACGAGGGGAGCGACGCGAGCACCATCGACCGAGTCTTACGGTCTAGGCCTTACCGGCTCGGGTCGACAACTTCGAAGACGTCTCAGGGCAGGTGCACGCCGACGTGACCGAGCAGAGCGAGCATCATGCCGGTGCCGCTCGCTCCGGCCTCGTAGCCGGAAATGTTCACGCCGTCGCGCTTCAGCAAGAGGGCATCGATGGTCGCGTCCGCGCCGACCTCGATGTGCTTCGTGAGGAAGTACTGGAAGCCGGCGCGCCCTCCGAGCGCGAGACCGCCGATCGAGAGATCGCCGCAGCGTTCCCCGCACAGCTGCTGGTTGAAGCTCGCCGCCCACGCGTAGCCGGCGGTCACTCCGAAGCGAGGCCAGAACCTACCCGATCCGGGCTGGAACATGATCTCGCCGCCGATGTTCCAGAGGTTGAAATTCTTCGTGTTCAAGTGGCGCAGGCGGCCGCCGAACTGGAAGGTGATGAACTCGCCGCCGACGCCGAGCCCGTAGGCGGGGCCGCTGCCGTCGCGGAACTGCGAGAAGTCCACGTTCGCGCGTTCAGGGTTGTTCAGTGCGCCGCCGAGGGTGCCGTAGCCGTAGCCGATCTCGGGCTGCACGTAGAACAGCTTGAGGCCGACGCCGTTGTCCTCTTGGCTCGACTTGTCGAGGTGAGCCTCGGTCGAGCCGGCAGGGGGCGGAGGCGCGACGCTGCCGGGCTGTCCGGGCGCGGGCATCGGCGGCGGCATCGGGGGCGGACCGTTGGGATCCTGTCCGGGCGTGTCCGGGGTCAGCTCCCCTGCGGAGGCGACGCTCTCGACGGTGACGGCGACCACCACGCAGGCCGGCGCGACGAACGTCAGCACGAGCGAAGAAAGAACGCGATTTCTAGGGGCCGTCATGTCTCGTGATCCTCCTCGTCGTCCGCGTTCCGCCGCTGCATCTTCACTTCGACGGACGGACCTGGAATTCGATACGCCTCCGACAGCCATCGACCGAGATCGACGGCACGGCATCGCGGCGAGCAGAAGGGATGATGCTCGGCCCCGGTACCGCGCACTTCATCGCGCGCGCTGCCGCAGAACCGTTGCGCTCAGGCTTTCGCCTCACACCGAAGGGTGTAGCACGGCGCCGCAGGTGTTCGTCACTCGTTCGCCCGTTCCGTGTCAGCTGACCTACCTTGTCGCGATGCGCGCTCCCGGAAGCAGGCGGGTCCCGCCCACGATCTGCGTCGCCCTGCTCGGCGCGCTGCTCACGAGCGCCGTCGCGTGCGGTCTCACGAGCTGCGGCCCGCGCGTGGTGACGCCGGGGCCCCCGCACAGCGCGCGGCTCCTTCCTCCTCCTCCGCCACCGCCCGGCTCGCTGACCGTCTACGGCCCGCTGCGGATCGACACGATTCGCGCGGCGCGCAGCGAGGTCGGTTGGGATCGTGACTTCGTCCACGGGAGCCGGCTCGTCACCTACGACGTGATCTTCGCGCAGGAGCGCGCGACGTGCCCGAAGGACGCTGTCGAGCCGACCTTCCGAGACGACGCCGAGGACTGCCGCGGGGTCCCGACGATGCCGTCCTCGTGCAAGGTCGAGCCGGTGTTGCGCGCGCGGGTCGAGGTCACGGTGGTCCACGCGCTCGACGTGCAATACCGCTGCGCCGGGGAGCCGGCTCCGTTCACCTTCGAGGGCGATCCGAAGAGCGCGCTCTCGACGCAGGCGCGCGCGTGCTTCCAGAGGCGGAACAAGCTCAAGCCCGAGGCGGCGTGGACTTCTCTCTACGAGCTCACCGAGCTCGAGGTCGGCGAGAAGGTCGTCGACGCGCGCAGCGCGTTCCCCCGCGCAATCGCGCGCCTGATCGGCGGCGAGAGCGGGCGTTTCTGTCGCGACGACGGCGCGTATCTCGACGGAACGAGCGGCCGCGCGGCCGGCACGAAGAAGACCGACGCGATCGAGCCGCAGGCGCTCGCGAGCGCGATCGTCACGCGTGTCCCGCCGCAGCCCGTCGAAGGCGCCTCGATCCCACTCACCACGCCCGAGTTCCGCACGGAGCACGCGCTCTGGGAGCAGTGCAATGGCGCGCCCGCACGCGCGAGCCTCGTCGCACGAGAGCGGTGTCTCCTCCTCCGGCAGCTCGATCGCTTCCTCCGCGACGTGGAGGATCTCGCGCGCCCCGAGACCCCGAAAGGAGGCGGCGGATGAAGCTGCGGAGCGTCGCGATCGCGATGATCGGCGCCGCCGCCTTCGCAGCGGCGTACGGACGGGTCGCGCGTGGAGCGGCGCCCCCCGACGCGCGCAAGGTCCCCCTCGAGATGTGGGGGCTGGAGACGAGTGACGAGGTGGATATCGACGGCGTACGCGCCGCGGTGCGGGCCGGCGGCGGTCCGCGCGTCTTCGCGGGCGATCCCGCTGCCGCGAACGCGCCCGTGCTGCAGGAGCTCTCGCCTGGACGACACGACATCACGATCCGCCGTCCGGGGTGCGCGCCGCGTGAGCTCGGGATCGTCGTCGAGGGGTCGACGAAGCGCGCGATTGTGTTCGAGCCGACCGACGAGACGTGCGCCATCCCCGACGCCCCGCCCCGCCGCTGAATGCCGCTGGCTCAAGAGCGGGTCAGCACGACCTCGCCCGCGTCCGTCGTCAACACGACCTGCGTTTGGTTCGAGACCTCGCGCTCCTGCAGGCGATCGGCGAGCGCGAGCTGCGCGTGTCGCGCGAACTTCGCAGGATAAGGACCGCCGCGCGCAGCGGGCTTCACCCTGCAGCGGAGCGTCCCCTCCGCGTCGACCGACAAGGTCTTCGCGTCGATGATCTCGTCGCTCGCGTCCGAGAGCTTCGCCGCGATCGTCGCGCCCTCGATCCGCGCGCTCTTCACCCAGAGCGGCACGTCTTCGACGCTGATCCAGCACCAGTCGTAGCCGTTCTCGAGGACCCAACGGCCGTCGGTAGGGTGCTTCGAGATCCAAGTCGCCATCGCGGTCGCGAGGCCGGCGTGCTCGACGCGCGCGCCCTCGTGCCAGAAGTGTCCGTCTGCATCGATGCGGATCGAGCTCTCCCGTGTGAAGGGAAAGGGCGCGTTGCCGGACCAATCGAGCGGGGGGCGTGCAGGAGGTTCAGACATGATCTCGCGTCCTTGGGCCAGACGAACCGAAGCATCTCGAACAGACGGGGCCGGACGTTTGAATCTACGACCCCCTCGCACGTCGCGGCACGTTTCGCCTGAATCGCTCCCGGACTTTCTTGGACCAATCGCACCACGCCAGCTTGACCACCCCCGGGGGGCGGGCGTATTCACCCCTCCCGCCCCGCCGTGTCCTCTGTGACGCTCTGGGTCGGGGTTCGGGTCGCTTCCCCACGCGGTCACCTCGAAGGAGGCCGAGCCGGGGGGGTGGGGTAGAGAAAACAGGAGATACGACGATGAAGAAGGTGTTCGCTGCTTCGGTCCTCGCGCTCGGTGTCATGGCAGCTGGTCAGTGCTGCGGAGGGCTGCCGGGGATGGAGTGCAAGTTCGCGAAGGGCGAGATCGCCGGCGGCGTTCAGGGCGAGGCGAAGGCCTTCCTCGACGCGGCGATGGACCTGAAGAAGACCGGCGAGGCCATCGAGGCCGAGTGGCAGGTCGAGATCAAGGCGCTCGCGGGTGAGCTCAAGGTCGAGACGGCTTCGGAAGACGCCGTCCTCGCCAAGATCAACGCGAACGTCACCGAGCTCAAGGCCCAGGGCGAGTGCACCGTGGACTTCGACTTCAAGGCGGAAGCCTCGGCGTCGGGTTCGGCGGAAGGCTCCGGCAAGGCCGGCACGGGCGAAGGCGCCAAGGGCGACGGCAAGGCCTCGGGCGCTGCCGCCGCGAACGTCGAAGTCAAGCTCGACATCAAGTGCAAGGCCGAAGCGAAGGTGAAGGGCACGCTCGACGTCACCACGGCGGCGATCAAGGGCCACTTCCCCAAGCTCCTCGGAATCGCCGTCTCGGTGAAGGATCTCCTTCCCAAGATCAAGGCGACCGCCGAGGCCGGCGCGAACGTCATGGGCGCGATCAAGGACCCGATGATCATCGGCGAGATCAAGTGCGGCGTCGAAGCCGTCACCGGCATCAAGGCGAACATGGAAGTCAAGGCGGAGTTCTCGGTCAAGGCCTCGGCCTCGGCCAAGGGCGAAGGCTCGGCGAAGAGCGGCTGATCTCCGCTCACGCGGCGATGCGGAATGAGACTGTGGCGGCGCGCCCGGGCAACCGGCGCGCCGTCGCGCTTTTTGTTGCTTCGTCCGTCGCGCGTTCTGGTGCTGGGCGTGCCGTAGGGAAGGTATGCTCCCTCGCGCGCGTTCGACGCAGCGCATCCTGCACGGCGGAACTGGCCACCCATGAAGCGTCGCTCACTCCTCGGTCTCGCGCTCGGTCTCGGCGCAGGGTTGTGGCCCGCAGCCTGCGGAAGCGGCGGCAAGCTCCCGCCCGTGACGCTGCGTGCGCCGGTGTCGAGCGCGAGCAGCGCGACGAAGACGTCCGGCCCGCCGCCGGTGGTGCTGCCGGCCCTGCTCGCGGGCGTCTCGCTCGGGTCGTTCGCGGAAGGCACGTTCGGCCCGCGCGTCGTCCGCAACGGCGCGTCCTCGATCGTGGTCAGCGCACCCCGCGCAGCGACCGGTCGTCGATGGATGGCCGTCGCGCTCGACGCGAAGGGCGCGCCGCTCGCCGATGCGCAACACGAGCTCGCCGAGGCGCCCGAAGACGCGAGCGCGTGGGACGTGAAGCCGATCGGCGAGGGATTCGTCTTGGCGTGGACGCGGCCGACGGACAGCGGCGAGCAGCTGCTCTCGGTCGCGCTCGCGCCGGATGGTTCACCGCGAACGGCGCCCATGGCGGTGGCCAAGAGCGGTGACGACCTCGTCGCCGTGCGCCTCGTGCCACTGAGCGCCGGCGGAGATGGGGGCACGCCTTCCCAGAGCGGCGGGGCGCTCCTGACGTGGGGCGAGAAGTCGATCCCCAAGGGCGCGATCGCCGCGACCGGGACCCTGCACGCGCTCGCGCTCGACACGCTCGGTCGTCCGACGTCGGCGAGCACCACCAAGATCGCCGAGAAGCTCTCGGCATGGCAGGTGACCGCCCTCTCGCCGACGGTCGCCATCGTCGCCCTCGTCGAGCGGAACGATCCGAAAGGGGGCAAGGACAAGGATCCCGCGCTCGCCGCCCGGGAGGATCTCTCGCGCTCTGCCAAGGCGATGGTCATCACGCTCGGGGCCAAGGGGCTCACCATGTCCGACGCGGTGACGCTCGCGACCGACGACGTGGTCCCGGAGATCGACGTGGTCGCGACGAGCGCCCATCGCGCGCTCGTCGTCTGGTCGGATCGTCGCGAGATCGATGCGCACCTCTTCGCGGCCCCCGTCGAAGTGACCGGTGGTAAGCCCAAGCTCGGAGCACCCGCGCGACGCACGGTGCCCGCCCGCGGCGACCAGGCGCTCGTCTCGCTCGTCGCGACGTCGACCGGCGTGGCGCTCCTCTACGAGACGGTCACCCCGCGTTCGCTCAAGGATCCGCGGCGTCGCTTCGACGTCGCGCGGCTGAGCCCCGACGGCGACGTGACGACGACCCCGCGCGCCTTCGCGTTCCCCTACGAGAACGACGAGCCCGAGCTCGCGCGCGCCGACATGAACGGCGACGACGTCGCGCTGCTCACGTATGGCGCGGCTTGCATGACTTCCGGGAGCGCGCCGGTGACGTGCGACGCGAAGGACCTTCGTCCGTATCTCGTGCGGCTCGGCGGACCGACGTTCGCCCCGAAGCAGGCCGAGATGCTCGCCGTCTCCGCGGTCGGGAGCGCGCCCGCGCTGCACGCGTTCGATCTGGCGTGCGACGCGAAGGGATGTCGCGCGCTCGTCGAAGGACAGGGGACGCCGGCCACCGTCGCGATGGCCGAGATCCCGGTGAAGCTCGACGCGAAGCCGGACGCGCCCCGCTGGGTGTATTCGGACTTCATCGAGACCTCGAAGTCACCGCCGCGCCTCGAGGGCGCGAGCGCGGTCGGTCGCGAGGCGGAATTCACCGGCCTGCACGCCGCACGCGCTGGCACCGGGACGATCGTCGCGTGGATCACCTACGCGCCCGACGACGTCGACGTCGACACTGCTCCGCCTCTCGATACGAAGAGCGACAAGGACCCGAAGAAGAAGAGCGCGCCGAAGAAGAAGTCGACCAAGGCCGTCGAGACCGGCGCGCGCGTGGCCGTGCGACTCCTCGACGGTGCGGGCGAGCCGCTCGCGCCCAT
This sequence comes from Polyangiales bacterium, assembly GCA_046593995.1. GTDB lineage: Bacteria > Myxococcota_A > Polyangia > Polyangiales > JADJMO01 > JALHOE01. Next base: position 8,203 of record JBKJQC010000395.1, on the reverse strand, counting down.
CGCGCTCGTGAGCGACAAGGCGCTCTCGAAGGGCGACGTGGCCGTGGCGTGGAGCGCGCTCTCGGACAAGGAAGCCACGAAGGACGCCGGCGGCGGCGTCGTCGCGTACGTCGGCCGGGTCGACGGTGACGAGGAGGTCTTCGTCGCGAAGATCGACGCGAAGGGGAGCAAGACCGGGAAGTCGACGCGCATCACCAAGACGCCAGGCATCGCGTCGGACGTCGCGCTGACGGTGTTGCCCGAGGGCGGCTACCTGCTCGCGTGGATCGACGCCCGCAACGACGCGCCCGCCGTGTACGCGGTGCGCCTCGACAAGGGCGGCCAGAAGGTCGGCAACGAGCAGAAGATCGGCGGCGGGGCCGCAGGCGATCTCGCCGATCTCTCGATCGCGACCATCGGCAGCGGGACGGGCGGCGCCCGCGTCCTCGCCGCGTGGAGCGACGCGCGCGCCGACGCGACGCACGGCTACGGCGACATCTGGTACACCGTGCTCGGCACCAAGGATCTCGCGAAGCCGGTCATCGGCGAGCGCGCGATCGCGAAGACCAAGCCGCACTCGCACTACGCGATGGCGACCGCGCGCGGAGACGGCGGCGGCCTGATCGCGTGGATCGAGGACGACCCCTCGTCGAGCGAGTTCCTCGAGCTGAGCGGACGCGCGGACTTCATCGCGGTCGTCGCGCGCATCGACGGCAATGGCGCGATCGTCCAGGCGCTGACCGAGCTCGTGATCGATCCGAGCGCCGGAAAGGGCGTGGCGACCGGGATCGCCGCGGACTGTCCGAGCGGCCCCTCGTCCTGCCGTGTTGCCATCGCGTGGGCGACGCGCGAAGGCATCGAGGTGCTCGGTACCACGTTGACCGCGACCCCTGCCCCCGCGCGCCCGTTCTGGTCTTGGTTCGGGGCGCCGTCGCAGGAGGTCTCGCCCGCGATCGTGGGAACGGTCGCGTTCGTGTGCGAGGACGGACTCGAGAGGGACGACGGCCGCGTGCGGCGGCTCTCGGTGGCGTGGTGAAGATGCGCGCCGTGGTGCTGGTCGCCGTCCTCTCGGCGCTCTCGTCCGTGACGTCCTGTTCGAAGGAAGCGTGGGACGGCCGCGTCTATCACGCGGGGCGCGCGTCCTTCCGCACCGGGCCGGTCCCGGCCTCGTGGGAGCGAGCGAGCGTCGAGGGGACGATGCTCGCCTTCCGCGACCGTACGAGCGGCGGCTCGGCGAACGTGTACGCACGCTGCGGTCAGGACGGCGACGACGTTCCGCTCACCGCGCTCACCAATCACCTCCTCATCGGCTTCACCGAGCGCGAGGTGAGAGACCAACAGATCATCCCGCTCGATGGACGGGAGGCTCTGCACACCATCGTCACCGCGAAGCTCGACGGCGTGCCGCTCTCGATGAGCATGTACGTCATGAAGAAGGACGGGTGCGTCTACGATCTGATCTGGATCGCGAGCCCGGCGAAGTTCGACGCCGGCCTCGGGGCGTTCGATGCCTTCGTCGCCGGCTTCGGCACCGAGTCGGGCTGAACCGTGGGCACCCCGTCCTATCCGCCGCCCGAGCGACCGAGCGTCCCGCCGCCGTCGGTCGAGCGATCGAGCCTCGTGTCGGTCGCGATGCCGACGTACGTCCGGCCGAAGGAGAAGGGGTTCTTCGAGCGACGCTGGGAGCAGTGGCTCGTCTTCATCGAGGACCTCGGGACCGTCGGCATGCTCGCGGCCCGCACGCTGCGGGCGATCGTCGCGCGGCCGCTCGAGTGGCGCGCCGTCGTCTACCAGATGGAGGTCATCGGCGTCGCCTCCGTCGGCATCGCGAGCGTCACCGCGATCTTCATCGGCATGGTCATGGCGCTCCAGTTCGCCCACGGCCTGCAGAAGTTCGGCGGCCTCGAGTACGTCGGTCGCGTCATCGCGCTCTCGTTCGTCGGTGAGCTCGCGCCCACGCTCACCGCCGTGATCGTCGGAGGGCGCGTCGGCGCCGGCATGGCGGCGGAGGTCGGCTCCATGAACGTCACCGAGCAAGTCGACGCCATTCGCGCGCTCGGCGCCGATCCGATCAAGAAGCTCGTCATGCCGCGCGTGGTCGCGTCGGTGCTGGTGATGCCGATCCTGTCCTTCTTCGCGCTCATCCTCGGCTTCATCGGCGGGATGCTGGTCATCCACTTCCAGTTCTCGATGTCGATGCAGTTCTTCTTCCGCTCGGCCCTCGAGAGCGTGAACCTGCACGACCTCGCCGCCGGCATGGCGAAGTGCCCGATCTTCGGCTTCATCATCGGCATCATCGGCTGTCACTTCGGCCTGAAGACGCGCGGCGGCACCGAGGGCGTCGGACGCTCGACGACGTCGACGGTCGTCGCGGTCTCGATCACGATCCTCGTCGCGGACTTCTTCCTCACCAAGCTGTTCCTCCAGATTTTCTGAAGGAGAGGTCTAGGGTCTAGGGTTTAGGGTCTAGGGTCTGAAGTCGTGCGCCTGCGTCGCCTCGCCGCTCGCGCGGGCCCGGTCTTCAGTCGTCAGTCGTCCGCTGACGCGGGACGCGACGGGATCTCCCTCTCGCTCTCGGACTGACGACTGACGACTGACGACCTGCGGGGACCACGTTTGGGCCGCGATCTCGTCTCGTACCCTGGACCCTAGACCCTAGACCCTAGACCTCGCTCTACGGGATCAGGGCTTGGTCGAGCGAGAGGAAGTATCGGCACCCCGCTCCCGCGCACAGCTGATCGACGGCCGCGCGCACCGACGAGAACTCCGCGCAGGGGGCGGCCTTGGTCGCGAAGTGCTTGGTGTTCTTCTGCGAGCGCATCGTGCAGTGATCCTGCTCCGACGAGCAGAGGAGCTGCGGGACCTCCTTCCCCACGTGCTTCGTGCACCACACCGCCGGGGGCGCGACGCAGCGCGCGTCGGCGGTCCCCGGGAACTTCGCGACGACGCGCTGACACTCGTCCATCGTGAGGAAGCAGACGCTGCTCGGCGCGTTCTCCTTGATCCCCGCGTCGTACCAGGTCGCGCTCACGCAGAACCCCGCTGCGACGTCCGCGAGGCAGGACGAGCCCACGAGCTTCGTGCCCGGAGGACACGCCAACGTCGTCGCGATGCACTTCGTCCCGTCCCACTTCGCGCCCGCGGGACAGGCGGTCGTCGCCGTGGCGACGCACTGCGTGCCGTCCCAGGTCGTCGCCGCCGGGCAGGTCGGAGCGCTCTTCTTCAGCTCGCCCAGCGGGACGACCTCGACGCGGAGGATCGCTCCGCAGCCATCGGGCGGCGTCTTGTCCCCCGACGTCGACTTGGCGCACGAGGCTTCGTCTCCATCTTCGTTCAAGAGCTCGCGCTTCCCGGCGGTCTTCGCTCCAGCACCGGCGCCCATCACGTCGAGCTGCCCGCCGGCCTGGCCGTCGCTGCCCGCGAAGAAACGGAACGAGCCCGTCGTCAGTCCGGCGATGACGTGCGTCGCGCCGGCGCAGTGGTCACCGAGCTCGGACGCCGACACGAACGCCTGCGTCGCCTCGTAGCGGCCGACGATCGTCATCGACACGCTCAACTGCCCCGCCGACTTCAGCTTGCCGGCGAGCTTCGCGGCGCCCCACGGGATGTTCGCGTACAGCTCGTCCGCGGTCGTGATCGTGATGACGTCGTGCTTGCGCGTCGTCGGCGAGAACACGTACCGGCCCGGCGCTCGGCAGTGATGCAACACGCGCATCTCGCACCCTTCGAAGGCCACGACGATCTGCCCCTTGCGCGCGAGCGATTCGAGCTTCGCGCGCGCGTCGCTCGACCACTCGACGACGAGCGGATCGGACTGGCTGTTCGCGCCGCACTTGCCGTCGGCCGGAGCCTTCCACTCCTTGGTCGGATGGGGCTCGAGGATCGGCGGCTTGGCCTCTGGGCATCCCACGAGGCAGGCGAGCAAGGCCGCGGCGAACCATCTGCTCAGAGGGCAGCTCATAGCGTCTTCAGGTACTCGAGGACCGCGGCGCGTTCGTCGGGTGGGAGCTCGGCGAGGTACGCGTGCCCGGCCGGATCGATCTCCGGTGCGTCCGGCGACTCGCGGAACGGGATCCCGACGGCGTCGAGATCGTACGGGGCATCGAGCTCGAGCACGACGCGCTTCGGACGCTTCGCCGGGGCCGTCGCGAGCACGTGTAGATCCGGCCACTGCCCCGCGTGCCCGTACGGCGCGCGCGCCCAGACGTCGTGGAGGACGGGCGGCACGTAGCCGTGGGTCGAAGAGGTCAGCGTCAGACCGCGCGTGATCGGCATCGCGTTCGTCGCGTCGACGAACGCCTGGGTGACCGCGTTCGCGCGCGCAGGATCCGTCCCGATCTCTCCGAGCGGGATCACCTGCTCGCGATACGTCGTGCGACGCGCGCCTTCGACGAGCGAGTAGGTGCCGTGGCAGCGCGCGCAGGTCGCCTCGAACGCGACCCGGCCTCGCGTCGCGAGCGCGCCGTCGATCTTGCCCGGGAAGGCCAGCGTGCGCTCGAACGAGCGGAGGTAGAGGAAGAGGCTCGTACCGATGTGGCGATGTCGGTCGTACCAGATCGGGCGCACGCCGAACGCGAAGTCTGCCTCGGCGGCGAGCGCGTTGGGCGAGCCGACGCCGACGCCGTCCCAGGAGAGCGTGTCGCGGACGCGGAAGCCGATCACGTCGGGCACCTTGGCCCATCCAGGCTTCGACGGACGCGCGAGCTTGGTCCCCGCTTGGTGGTTCATCGCCATCATGAACGATTCGATCGTGGCGACCCGTCCCGTGGGCGCACGCTCGAGCGCGAGCGCGTCGTCTCCGCGGGCGCGATCGCGCTCGCGCATGAGCCGGAGCGTGTTGTCGACGACGGCGCGCCCCGTATCCGACGGCCACACGAGCGCGTACCGCTTCGCAGCGGCGTCCGCGAGAGCGAGGAGCCGATCGATGGTCAACGTCTCGTCGCGCGCGATGCGTGCGAGCGCCGCATCCCACGCGTGGATGCGGATGCGCGGGTTGCCCAGACCGGACACGATGCGGTCGCCGCCGGGCAATCTCAGCTTGGCCGCGTGACAGAGCTGGCAATTCGCCACGACGAACGACACGCCGCTGTTCGGATCGCGGGTGAGATGCAAGCCGAGCGGCGGCGTCGCTGGACCCGCAGCATCGGACTCGGGGAACGTGCCGACGATGCGATCGAACCCGCGGAAGTCGCCGCCGAGGAGCTTCGGATAGGCGCTCGCAAGACCGAGGAAGACGGGCAACGCCATCCCGGCGCCGTACGGATCGCCGACGCCGGTCCGCAGGAAGTAGTCGGCGCCGGCCTCGCGGGAGATCGGTCGATCGACATACTCCTCCGGCTCGCTCCAGAGCGGAGGAAGGTCTGCGGTGGCGACGGGCGGACACGTCGGCGTAGCCGCGCGAGCACACGCGACGGCCCCCACGACCAGCGCGAGCGCGGTGCGCATGGCAGCGTGACGCATCGACCGAGATCGTACGCGAAAAGGCCGGCTGCGGGAGCGCCGGTCAGCGGTGCACGATCTGGAGCACGACGAGGATCACGATCAGCGCGAAGATCGGGAGGAAGAACCGCGCGAGGAGCGTGTTCGTCTTCTCGAGCTCCACCTGGATGTTCCGGAGGAGCGCGCGCGTCTCGTCGGTGTCTTTGTCGTCGCCCATCCGCCGAGCATCGCACGTGGAGGACGACGAACAAAAAACACGCAGACGGTAGGCTGCCCGGTCATGAAGTGGGGAGGCTCGGCTGGTCGACGGTTCGTCGGCACGTTCGCGCGCGGTCCGTCGCTGCGCGCGACGACGAACACCGTCCTGTCGAGCGCCGACGCAGGAGACCGCGCGATCGCGTTCATCGTGTGGCCCTCCACCTCGTGAGCTGGCTCTACGTCGCGCTCGAGCAAGTCGTCACGGTAAACCTCACGACGCGGCCGCGGATCTGATCGTCTCTCTTGTACGGACGCCTCGGGAGCGAGGATGATCACGTCGTGACGGCCACGCCGACTACCGCAAGAAACGCAATCCTCTCGTTCGGCGCGACGGTCGTCTTCATCGTCGTCGGACTGTTCCTCTACGTCGGGCAGGACCTCTCGCCGTACCTGGTCGATACGACCCTCGGCACCACTGAGGTGTTCGACCCGACTGGCGTCGGTGCGTGGCAGGCTTCGAGCAACACGGTGAAGCGCGGCGGCGGCCGAGCGCTGAAGCTCGCCGACGGTCGCGTGCTCCTCTACGGCGGCACGCTGCGCCCGCCGAACGCCGCCGAGCCTCCGGTGGAGGTGTGGGACGGGACCGCATGGAAGGTCCACGAAAAGGGGATCCCCATCCCGCCCGCGCGCCCCCCGTCTCCGTCGGACGGTCGCGTCGTGGAGCTCGAGAAGGAGCAGGCTTTCGCGTTCGCCGAGAAGAGGACCGACTGGTACGTGCCCTCGAATGGGTGGCAGTTGGTACCGCAGCCGCCGCGCGTCGTCGCGCCGTCGGCCGGCGCGCTCCTCGAAGACGGTCGTGTGCTCTTCGTCTGCAGCGCGAGGACGCCCGCGGGGACCGACTACGAGCCCATGTGGCTGCTCTTCGAGCCCGCAGACAGGACGTGGCGCATGGGCGCCCTTCCGGTGGCCGAGCACGGACAGCTCGCGGCGATCCGCGGCGGAGCGTTGCTCCTCGTGGACGTCGTCGACGCGGCGCCGTTTTCGTATCGCTTCGACGCGACGAAGGGGGTTTGGGCCGCCGCGCCGGCGCCCGCGAAAGGACGCCACGGCTTCGCCCTCGTCCCCCTCGACGACGGCCGCGTGCTGCTCCTCGGTGGGTACGGTGACGGCATCACCTTCCGTGATCCGGCGCGGACCGTGAAGAAGTACGCGATTGAAGCCGGCCTGCTCTTGTGGGTCGTGCTCGGGGTGGTCGCCTTCGCGAAGCTCCGTCCGTCGTTCGTCGGCGTGGGCGTGGCGATCCTCGTCAGCGGCGTCGCGTTCATGTTCTTGGTGGTCATGGTCGCGGCCGCGCACGGACGACCGATTCGCGTCCGCGGTAAGGTGCGTCCGGGGGGGCGGCTCCGGGTGTCGCGACGGCGCGGGGCTCCATCGGAGGTGCACTTCGCGCGCGCCGTGCTATGGGCGCGTGACGCACGCCTCGAAGCCGCTTCGGTCACCGCGTTCCTGCGCCTCGCGGACGCGCTCGATGCCGTGCAGGCGCCGGCGGAGCTCGTTCTACGCGCACGTCGCGCCGCCGAGGAAGAGCGCGATCACGCCACGCGCTGCACGCACCTCGCGAGCCGATTCGCGGGCGCGACGTTCGAGGTGGAGATTCCAGAAGCGCCGCGCGATCCGTTCGAGTCCGACCGCACGCGCGCTCTCACGGAGCTCGCGCTCGACTCACTCGTCGATGGCTGTCTCGGCGAGGGGCTCGCCGCCCGGGGCGCAGCGGACGCGATCGGTGACACGACGGATGCAGAGCTCCGCGACACGCTCGCGGTCATCGCGCGCGACGAAGCTTCTCACGCGGAGCTCTCGTGGGACGTCCTACGCTTCGCCATCGATTCCGGCGACCAGCCTGTTCGTCGAGAGATCGGTCGCGCGGTCTCACGAATGGCGCGCATCGTCCATGTCCATGCGCGCGTGAGCGCAGTTCGCGACGCGACCGTGACGCGCGCGACGTCGCTGCTCGCGAGCTGAAGGCCGCGCCGTGAAACGCGTACGCTCGCACGATGGCGCGCGCACACTCGGCACGTTTTCTCTCTTTTTTCATCACGGCTTGCAACGCGGAAAAACCGGCCGTCGCGCCCGCGAAGCCGACTCCTGCGCCAGTGACGATCGCGGCTGCTCCGCCTCCCGTCTCGCGCTGGGCGTTGCTCGAAATCCACGCGTACGCGCCGCGACCCCATGGGAAGGGCGCGATCGCGGTGGGCGCGCTCGGCGAGCGCTGGTGGATGGAGGCCGGAACCGCGCACCACGCCGAAACGTTCGCACCGATGCCGCTCGTCGACGTCGTCAGCGTGCTGATGGCAGACGACCCGCTCGGTCCCTTCGGAGCGCGCCGTGCGCCACCGGCGCCGCTGCACACAGTATCGGTGGGCAAGGCGGCGATCCTCGGCATCGATCCCGCCTCTCCAGGCGGTCTCCGGCACGATCTGCGGGCCCGCGCAGGCGAGCTGGCCGCGCGTGTTCCTCGCGCACGCCGACAGGGCATCACGGTGTGAAGCTGGAGGGCGCGACTCCGTACTGGCTCGGGACCGATGGC
>JBKJQC010000112.1:0-4279 GCA_046593995.1 Polyangiales bacterium | reverse complement strand
GCCGTGACCTCGGAGACCTCGGTCAGCGTCGCGTCGATGCGCGCCTGCGAGCCGACGCTGACCGTGATCTTCTGCTGGACGGCCTTGAAGCCGCTCCGCGAGATGGTCATGACGTGCGTGCCCACGGGGATCTGCACCACCGCGGGCGTGAAGCCGAAGGGCTTTCCGTCGACCTCGATCAGCGCGTCGCGCACGTCGCTGTTCACGACGACGGTGCCGGTGAGCACGTCGAGCGCGGGCTTCACCGTCGTCTTCTGCTTGGGGGCGAGATCGACCGGGATGTCGGCGGTCTTGTGCCCCTCGCGGGAGACATGGACCACGTGGTGTCCGGGCGCGACGCGGACGGTGCAGGGGATGGTGCAGAGCGGCGCTGTCGCATCGTCGAGCCGCACCGTCGCGCCGGTGTCGTCGCCGATGACCTCCATCGTCGCGAGGATCGGCTCGAGCTTCAGCCTCACCTTGGTCACGGCGCCGAGCTCCGGGTCGATCTCCGCGGACGTGGCCGACTCGTACCCCGGCAGCTCGACGATGACCTTGTACTTCTTCTTCTCGACGCCGAGCTTCCGGGGCGTCGCGCCGCGCGGGCCGAGGTCCTTGCGATCGAGGTACACCGTGGCGCCGGGCGGATCGGTGACGATCTCGAGCACGGCGATCTTCGGCGCGATGCGCGCGAGCGCGGTCTCGAGATCCTTCTTCCGGTCCGCGTTGGTCTCGATCTCGAGCGCGCGTCCATAAGCACGATATGCGTCGGGGTAGCGGTGCAGCTGTTCGTAGCAGCGCGCGATGTTGTAGAGGACGTTCTTGTTCGGGACGAGCCGGTTCGACGTGAGGAAGTGCTCGAGCGCGCCGAGGTAGTCCCCTTGCGCGTACTGCTTCGCGCCGAGCTCGAACTGCACCTCGGCCTCGTCGGCGGTGTCGTCGGCGCGCGCGTTCGGCGCGACGAGTGCGGCGAGCGCGGCGTAGAGAAACGCGCTGCACAGGACGAGGCGCGTGACGCTCCGGTTCATGCTGCGCAACGCACCGCTTTCTCGCCTCACTGACTTCTCGCCTCACCGCTCGAGAATGATGTCGGTCTTCGGAGGGGCCGTCGCGGAAGGTACCGGCTTCGCAGCAGGCTTGGGAACGGCCTTTGCCGCTGCGGTGCTCGTGCTCACCGTCGTGGGCGTAGGCAGCGCCGCGGGGACGGGGTGCAGCTCGATCGACAGACGCACCGCTTCCTTCGACGGTCCCTGGGTGATCGTCCGCGGCTCGTACCCTCGCGCGTGGAGCACGAACATCCGCGGCGACGACTGTACGCTCTCTTGCTCGATCGTGATCTCGATCGGCGTGAGCCCATGGACCCGCGTCCCCTCGCGCACCTCGGCGCCGGCGGGGGTCGAGTCGATCACCAGGCGGAAGACGCTCGATGCGGGCGCGTTCGGCGTGGAAGGCGCCGTGGAAGGCGCGGGCACCGCATTGGGGGAGCGCGCGAGGAACGCTGTCACGAGAGCGATGGCGACGAAGCCTACGAGTCCCATCAAGACGTACGGAATCGGCGAGCGCGGCGGCTGGGGACGCGCGTCCGCGAGCATCGCCGGACGGTGCGTCGTGTGCGGCGTGTGCTGCGCCTCTGTCGGCATCTCTTGCGGACGAGCGCCCGCGCGCTGCCCGGATCCGAAGGTCGTGGCCTCCTCGGCGTAGCGCGGCGGCGGCACTCCCGAGTCAACGCGCGGCACCGGCAGGACGCCCTCCGGTGCGGTCGCGTGCGCGTAGGACCCCGACGCGTTCGGACCCTCGCGCGTCGCCTCGGCGATGGTGCGAAGGATGTCCTCCATCGCGCGCGGACGACGATCGCGCTCTTTCTCGAGGCACTGGTGCACGACGCGCGCGAGCCACTCGGGAACCTCGGGCGCGCGCTCGCGGATCGGCGCCGGCGCCTCCTGCAGGTGCGCGAGCAGGACGAGCGCGGTGTTCTCCTTGTGGAACGGGTGCACGCCGGCGAGGCAGCGATAGAGCAGCACGCCGAACGAGTAGAGATCGACGCGCGCGTCGACCTCGCCGTGGCTGATCTGCTCCGGTGCCATGTAGAGCGGCGAGCCGACGAACCGTCCCTCCTGGGTCAGCTCGGCGCGCGCGTCGGCGGTCGACATCATCTCCTGATCGACGATCTTACCGATGCCGAAATCGAGGATCTTCCACACCTCGTCGCCGTCGCGATCGCGGACGACCATGACGTTCGCCGGCTTCAGATCACGATGGACGATGCCGAGCGCGTGCGCCTCGCGCAGACCGCGTCCGACCTGTCGTGCGAGCGCGATCACCTCGTCGGGCGGCAGCTTCTTCCGCTTGTGGAGCCGCTCCTGCAGCGTCTCGCCGCCGAGGAGCTCCATCGCCATGTAGAAGCGCGGTCGGTAGACACGCTCCGAGCGTCCGGGCTCGGTACTGGAAGCGGGCACGTCGTCGATGCGGCCGTAGTCGAACACCGTGACGACGTTCGGGTGCGAGAGGCGCGCGAGGATCGACGCCTCGCGCGAGAAGCGGCGCTCGAGGACGGCGACGTCGTCACCGCTCTGCGACGAGTCGACGAGGCTCGCGCCCTCGAGGACGCTCGGATCGAGGATCTTGAGCGCGACCTTCCGGTCGAGGCCGAGTTGCTCGGCGCGATAGACCGAGCCCATCCCGCCGGAGCCGATCCGCGCTTCGATGCGGAAGCGGCCACCGATCACCGTTCCGACGAGCGGATCGCGGGCGCGCTGCTTCAGCGGGCTCGGCCGGTCGCGCATCGACCGTCAGGATAGCGAAATCCAGGTCAGATCGGGCGGAGCGTGTTCGCCGCGTTGATCAGCTCGAGGTCGTACTTCTGCGTCTCGTCTGCGGCGTAGAGGAAGAGGACGACGATGCCCTGGCCGTTCGGCGCCTCGCCGAGGAGCACGAAGACGTCTCCCGGACGCCCCTTCGACTCGGCCCCCATGTCCTCGAACATCACGATGTCGATGCCGTTGATCTTGCCCGGCTTGGCCTTCTGGAAGTCGACCTGATCGAGCCCGTAGCGCGCGCCGAGGGCGCGGACCTTGGTCTCGAACTCGGCGCGGTTCGTCGCGCCCTGGAGGATCATCACGGCCTTGCCGTCCTTCGACTCGGCGCGCAGCTCGGCGTCAGCGCTCGTCCGAGATGGCGCAGCGGAGAAGGCCCAGCCCGCGGGGACGCGCAGGCGCGCGCCGTGCGAGGCGAGCGTCATCCAGGTGTTCTCGTCGGCGACGCCGCGCTGCTCGGCGGTGCTCGGAGCGACGGGACCGTGGACGCTGCTGCTGCAGCCGGCGAGGCCTCCCACGGAGAGCGCGCCAGCGAAGAGGGCCGGGACGAGAGAGCGGAGCAGGCTGCTGGGCGTGGTAGGCGCGGTGATCTTCATCGGTCTCGTCGGGTTCCGATGCCGCTCGGGCCCCGCGCGCTCGGCCCGGCCACGCGGGGACGTGATTTCCCCAGGGATACGTGGCCCCGTCCGGGTGCTTGGCTAGCGTCGGCGGACGCTGCCGATGATCACGGGCTCGCGCGGCGCGTCCTTCGCGAAGGGACCGGCCGAGCCCGTCGGGATCGCGACGATGGCGTCGACGACGTCCATCCCCTCGATGACCTTGCCGAAGACGGTGTAGCCCCAACCCTTCGCGTCCTTGCTCGTGTGATCGAGGAACGCGTTGTCGGCGACGTTCACGAAGAACTGTGCGGTCGCCGAGTGCGGATCGCCGGTGCGGGCCATCGCGACGGTGCCGCGCTTGTTCTTCAGGCCGTTGTCGGCCTCGTTCTGCACCGGCTCGTGCGTGTCCTTCCGCTCGTACTTCGCGTCGTAGCCGCCGCCCTGCACCATGAACCCCGGGATCACCCGGTGGAACACCGTGCCGTCGTAGTGCTTGCCGTCGACGTACTTCAGGATGTTCGCGGCGCTCTTCGGTGCCTTCGCGTCGTCGAGCTCGATGGCGAACGCGCCCTTGTTCGTGGTGACGTCGATGATGGTCATGAGTGGGTCGATGGGTCGATGGGTCGATGGGTCGATGAGGCCTGTCAGTCGTCGGGCGTCAGTCGTCAGTCGTCAGTCGAGAGGTCGAGAGGGCGAGAGGGGAGAGCTCGGTCTCTTGCTTGTCTTCTCTCGCACTGACGACTGAAGACTGACGACCTCTTCAGCGGAACTTTCCTGCGTAGATCTGCCCTTCGCCGAGCTCGTAGGCGATGCGGAGCAGCTGGTTGTACTTCGCGATGCGGTCGCTGCGTGACGCGCTCCCGGTCTTGATCTGACCGGAGTTGGTCG
>JBKJQC010000074.1:0-3452 GCA_046593995.1 Polyangiales bacterium | reverse complement strand
GAGGAGGATCTCTGCATCGACCCGGTCGACATTGAGCAGCGGCGGAAGCGGATCTCGATAGCTGTGCCCCTTCGGATACAGGCTCGCGCGTACCGCCAGCTCTCGCTGGACCTGCGGACGATCGAGGGAGATGACGGCCGACGCGTGGAGTCGACCGGGTCGATGCAGAGATCCTCCTCGCATTTCATCGACACGTCTTCGCCCCCGAGCACATGACGGTGTGCGTCACAGGTGACGTTCGCGCCGCCGACGCCGTTGCGGCACTGGAGCGAGGACTCGGGAAGCTGCAGAGCAAGAAGGTACCCTCGAAGAGCACGCCGTCCGCACCGACCACGACCGACGAAGGTCCTCGCGTGATCCTCGTCGACTGGCCCGGCGACACACAGGCGCACATGGCCTTTGCGTGGGTCGGTCCTACGATGGACGTCGCCGAGCTCCCTGCAATTCGTGTCGCGACCCAGGCTCTCCAGACGAGGCTGTTCAAACGCCTTCGCGAGGAGCTCGGGATCACGTATGGCGTGCATCTCCGCGAACCGCTCGCGCGCGGACCGCTGCCGTTCGAGATCGTCAGCTCCGTGGAGCTCGCGGGAGTCGTGAAGGCGATCGACGAGACAACCGCCATCCTCCAAGACCTATCGACGAAGCCGCTCCCGAAGGATTCGTTGGGCGAGGCTCGGACCGCGAGGCTCACGCACGTCACCGCGAGCTTCGAGGGAATCGCCGAAAGCGTCAGCGCCCTCGCCGTGCTCGGGATGCATGGGCTCGCGTCCGACTGGTACGAAAAATGGGCAGCCCGGCTCGGCGCGGTCACCGCGGAGTCCGCGCAGACCTCCCTCGCGGAACATCTCCCGCTCTCGCGGATGCAGCTCGTAATCGTCGGAGACGCGAAGGTCCTCGAGCCGCAGCTTCGAGGATTCGCGAGCGAAAAAGGGTGGCAGGTGGAGATCAAGCCGCGGGTGCGCCTCGGGATGTGACGATCAACACGCCGCGGAGCAGGAGCCAGTCGTGATGTGAGCCCGGGTGGAAGGTCGTCGCTCCCGGCACCGTGCGCCGCTCGCATCATGCTCCGTGCGCATGCGCGCGACCTCTTCGCAATGCGGTCGTGGCCGACTGATCCGGTCCGCGTAGCCAGCAGCTGCCCACTTCAGTTCTGGTCGAGCTCTCGCGAGGCGTAGGCCGCATCCCGCGCGACCTCTTCGCGCGCCGCGAATGCTACATTCTCCGCGTGCCGCGAACCATGAGTGAGTCGGTGAGTCTCGCGCGGCAGGTCCTCGCACTGACCGCGCTGTTCGCGCTTGGGTGCGGGCGTGTCGCCACGGAACCCGTCGGCGACGATGCGTCGCTGGGTGATACGGTCGATGCGGCGGCGGCGGCGACTCCTGAGCCAGACGTCGCGACCGAGCCCGGCGAGGTAGCGCGCGAGCGAGTAGTCGGGATGCATGTCCTGGTTGCGATGATTCGCCGCGAGCCCGTGCACGAGGAGCACGGGCGGGAGCTCCGCGGGGGGCACGCCGGGAGGGATCGGCACACGCCGCAATTCGACGACCCCGCCGTCCGTGCAGACCAGCGTCTCCTGCGACGCGTACTCGAGCGGCATCGCGAGGCGCCGCACCGAGAGTTGGATGTGCCCCCAGATCGCGAGCGCCGCGAGCGAGATCGCGAGGGAGCACAGCGCCGCGAGCTCCCACAGGTCGAACCGCATCGGGTGCGCCAGCTAGAAGACGAGCAGCGCGGCGCGGACCGCGAGCGTGAGCAGCACGAGCGAAGATAGGGCGAACAGGACGAAGCGGACTTCGATCTTGTTCACCACCGCCTGGAAGAGGCTGTGCACGACGCGCAGGCCGACGTACCCCCAAGCGAGGCCGATGCTGAGGGCGCTCTCGTCGCCGAGCGCGACGAGCGTCAGCGCCACGGCGTAGAAGAGCGTCGGCTGCTCGAAGAGATGATTGTAGTTGTCGGCCTTCCACCGCACTTCCGGCGGCAGCGTCGCCATCTGCTCGCCGCGTGGCGCAGCCGGATCGGGTTTCATCCGAGCTCTGCGCATCGCGGGCAAGCGCGTCGCGTACATCCAGGTCCACATCACGAACGTCCAGAGGACGAGGGCCACCGTCGGCTTGAGCAAGGCTCGTTGCACGCCGAGTGCCTACCACGGTCAGGGGTCGGCGAAGAGATGACCATGGAACACGACGTCGAGCGGGAGGACTCTCGTACATGCTCCGTGCGCTCTCCGTTGCTGCCGCATCGGTCGCGCTCGTCTCGACGATCGGCGCACGCGCGCAGGCCGGCGATCTTTCCTACTACGAACGCGGCCCCGGGCCAGTGCGGCCTCTGCGCATGAAGTACGAGCCGGGCGAGGCGGTGCCGGACGGCTACCGCGTTCAGACCCGCACGCGTGCCGCGCTCACTTCCGGTGGCGCTCTCACGTTCGTACCATTCTACGGTCTCTGCGTCTTCGGAGCGCTGTTCCTCGAGAACAGCGCGGCCAAGTGGCTGTACCTGCCCCTCGCGGGCCCCGTGATCTACGCATCGAAGATCGACGACAACCTCGGCACGAGGTTCCTGTGGACCGCCGCAGTCGCGCAAACGGCGGGCGCGCTGATGATCGTCTTCGGCATCCAAGACAAGACCGAGCTCGTCCGCAACGACGTCGCGCGCGTGCACGTCGTCCCGTTGGCTGCGCCCGGAGGATCAGGATTGATGCTGTGGGGCGCCTTCTGAGCGCCAGGCTCTCGCACGAGGACGAGGCAACGTCACCGAAGGCAGCGCGGGCCGTCTCATCCCGCTGCTCGCAGCGCGTCGACCACCCAGTTGACGTGGCGTCCCTCGACCTCCTCGCCGCACGCGTGCCTGCGCATGATCTCCTGCTCCAGGATCCAGCGGTGAGCGGAGAGGTTGGTCCGGAGCTCGGTTGCTTCGATCACGCTGCCGTCGGGGCGAACCTGGCGTCCCTCGATGCGCATTTGCTGCAGCACGATCAGGCTGGCCTGTCGCAGCGCCTCGTAGGGTTCAGGGTGCTCGGCCACACCAACCGCGACGATGAGCTTGCCGAAAGTGGGATCCTTGTTGACGAGCACGTCGCCCTCGGCGAAGCCGACGTCGAACCGGATGGAGACTTCGCCGGAGCAGCCCACGCGCTTCAGCGCGCGCGATAGACTCGCCCTGGTCGGCACCGTCAAGCGATCGAAAATCCCAGCGTTGGGTACGAAGAGGCCTCGCTTGCCGTCGCGAGAGTCCTTGAGCGCTACATTCCAGGCCTCGGCGTTGATGCGAAACTCGCGGGCGACGTGCGTCTGGACGACGTCGTCCTGAGCGAAGTCGATCGGATGGCCGTCGGCGAGTCGCATCTGCCACGCCACCAGGTTGAGGGGCTCGATCTTGCCGTGCTTGCCTCGCACCCCATGCGAAGCCTCGGTCACCGGATGCTCGACCTGGATACGGGTGTTCATCTCGAG
>JBKJQC010000030.1:0-5334 GCA_046593995.1 Polyangiales bacterium | reverse complement strand
TCCTTGATGCCGTCGTCGATGGTGCGCTTCGTCGTGTAGTCGAGGACGCGGTGCACCTTGTCGAAGTTCACGTTGTAGTCGCGGAGATCCGGATCGGTCGTCGCGTGCGCCACCTCGGTGCCCGGGATCGCGTCGCGGACGCGGAACGCCAGGTTGAGGATCTGCACGTTGTTCGTGTTGCAGCCGACGTTGAAGACCTCGCCGTTCACGAGCTTCGCGTCGGTGTTCATCACGAGCTCGAACGCATCGGCGACGTCGCGCACGTGGACGAACGGGCGCCACTGCCGACCGCCGCCGTCGACGACGATGCGCCGGTTCACGTACGCGTTCTTCGTCATGACGTTGATCGCGAGGTCGAAGCGCATGCGCTCCGCGAGGCCGAACACCGTCGCGAGCCGGAGCGCCGACACCTCGAACGAGCCGCCCTTCAGCTCCCCGAAGATGAAGTCCTCCATCGCCATCTTCGCCTTGGCGTAGAGCGACACCGGGTGACGACCGGACGTCTCGGTGAGGCCGAGGCCCTCGCCGTGGCCGTACACCGAGCACGACGACGAGTAGACGAAGCGACGGACGCCCGACTCCTTCGCGATGCGCGCGAGGCGCTTGCCACCGTCGATGTTCACGCCCTTCGTCAGGTCGGGCTCGAGCTCGCACGACGGATCGTTCGAGATGCCGGAGAGATCGACCACGGCCTCGACGCCCGCGAGGAGCTCCGGATCGAACGACCGCACGTCAGCGCGGGCGATACGCAGCCGCGAGGTCTGCTCGGCGTCGAGCTTCGTGAACGGATTCCCGAAGTACATCCGGTCGAGGACGGTGACCTTGTGCCCGCGCGCGAGGAGGAGGGGCGTGAGGGCGGAGCCGATGTAGCCGGCTCCACCGGCGACGAGCACGTGCATGGCGGTCTAGTCCTTCTGGATACTGTTGGGCTCGGACGGATTCGTGCCCGCGCCGCGCTGCTGGGCGAGTCTCGACGTGGCAGCTGGCGAACTAGCACGTCTCGACCGCGACTCCCAAGCCTCTCGGCGCTCTCCGCCGAGGGCGGGGCGCAGGTGGGAGCAACCGCCCGAGCGCAGCGCTGTCCAACGACGGAACCGCTGCCACGCGAGCGCGCCCCGAACGTCCGGGCACCGCGCTGGCTTTCGAGAACTTTCGTGAAGGGGTGACGATCGATGGCCGACATGACCATGCACCGAGGCGTCCGCGAGGCGATCAACGAGGCGGATGCGCTCAGCCGTCGCGCACACGAGGACCACCACGAGCCGATCGCGCAGGCGCTCGACAGCCTGCGAACGGCCCTCGTCCACGTCGACGAGGCGCTCGGCGGCGGCCGCTCGGTGATGCCTGCGATCCCCGAGCTCGTCCGCATCCTCGACGACCTCGGCAGCTTCGTGGACCGCGTCGCCCCCGACGTGCGCCTCCACTACCAGCACGCCGTGGTCTCGTTCCGTGGGCTCGTCAGCGAGCTCGAACGGGACCTCGACGCGCTCGCGCCCTCGCTCGAGCTCGAGAGCAAGCCGGTGTTCGGCGTGCTTCCGCTCGCGCGCGTCGTGCCGCAGGACATCCACTCGCTCATGGACTACGCGGCCGGCGGCACCTGCCTCGCCACGGCGCTCCTCGCCGACACGACGAGCGCGAGGGTGGCCTCGGCGGCGCTCGGCGCCTCGGTAGTCTGCGTCTCCGCGATGACCGACTACCGCCTGAGCGCCGTGAAGCTGATCCCGATCGAGGTCCACGAGGTCATCGACCACGTGTGGGGTCTCGCCGCGATCGCTGCGCCGTTCGTGCTCGGCTACTGGAAGAAGGACCCTGCGATCGCCGCCGTCCACGTGCTGACGGGCGCTTCGACCATCATCGCGTCGCTCTTCACGGACTACCGCGCCGCCGAGGGCGTCGGACGCACCTCGCAGGAAATCGACGCCGCCTTGCGGTCCGACTCGTAGCGCGTTGTCTGTGGCGCCAGCGGTCTAGAGTCTAGAGTCTAGAGTCTAGAGCTACGAGACGAGACGAGACGAGGGCGGCGCCCGCGTTGCTCTCGCTCTCGCTCTCGCTCTCGCTCTCGCTCGGGCTCTAGACTCTAGACCCTAGACTCTAGACCTCTCGCGCTCACGAACGACTGTCGACTGACGACCTCTTCAGTACGTGCCGTCGTCGGGGAGTCCGGCGGTATCGAAGCCCCAGAAGCGACCGTGATGCGAGACGAGCTTCACGGCGTCCGCATCACGCCCGAACACGAGCTTCCTCACCTGCGGCTCGGTCCACGTGTCTCCGGGCGCGGTGCGCGGGGACTTGAGGAGCACGAGATCGAAGTGCCGCGCGTACTTGCACCGCGGGTTGTAGTCGGCGCCGCCGAACTCCCATCCCTGCTTCGGCCACGCGGGATTGCCGCCGGGCTTGAAGCGTACCGGCACGCTCAGGAAGCGCGCGAACGAGAAGGCCCAGTCTCCCTGTTTGCGCGCCGCGTACATGGCGGCGACGTGGACGAGCGCGCCGTGGCGGAACGAGAACGTGTCGGCGCCGTAGATCACGGCGGTGAGACGACGCCCCGGGGGCATGTCGTCGATGACGCGCGACGCGTCGTTGGTCTCCGCCGCATACGCGATGCTGTGGACGAAGACGTTCACGCCGGTGAGGACAGCGATCACCGTGCCCACGAGCCGGAGACGTGCACCACCGAGGCGCTCCGACGTGATCCGCGGGAGGGCGAGCAAGAGGCAGAGCACCAGGGCCTGCGTCAGGCGCGGGAAGATCAGATGCGTGCCGATGAAGACCATCGGCGTGACGAGATACGCGACGAGCGCGGCGACGAACGGGAGGACCATCGGCGCCCCGAGCTCGCCGTCCCAGGCGTCCGAGCCGTCGCGGCCGTCCCAGGCCTCCCCGCGTCGTAGGCGCCGCACGCCGACGACCAGCGCGACGACACACGTCGCGAGCGCGAGCCACACGAGGCCCTGATCGGTGAGATCGCTGTGGATCCCGGTCGCCCACGACGCGAAGAACGCAATCTTCTGCCAGATGGGCGGCGCCGTCCCCTCGAGCGTCGCGTCCTTGTACATCACCGGATCCCACGCGTACTGCTCGCGGTAGACTGCGATGCACCACGCGGCTCCGGCGAGGATCGGCGCGAGCGCGACGATCATTCGCAGCACCGCGTGGACGACGCGCACGCCACTCCGCGCCCGCACGGCGCGAAAAGCTGTCTCGGGGGCGATCGCCGCCGCGAGCAGACAGAACATGAGCATCGCGAGGACGTGCGTCATCGCGCAGAGGAGCCCGAGGACCGCCGTCGCGATGAACGTCCCGACGCTCGGTCGCCGCAGACCCTTCGCGACGAACACGAGCGCCGTGATCGCGATCGCGGTCCCGAGCGCGTAGTTCACGAACCCCCAGCCGACGGCGAACGAGAAGATCATCGGCACGAAGAGCGTCGCGTACCAAGCTGGTCGACGGAGCACCCGGAGGAGGGCGAGCGATGCGGCGCCGAGGAGCACGAGCGAGCCCGACACCATGATCCGCCCGGCGAGCTCGATGGGCATCACGCGCGCCATGCGCGCGACGAGGACGTGGAACAGGCCGTTGTACGTGAAGTAGTTGAGCTGGTGGGTCGCGTGCTCCGGCGCGTTCGGGTCCGACAGCCGCCGCGCGATGTCGGCGAGCGCGAGGTGCTGCGGATAGTCGACGCAGGGCAGGAGCTTCGGCACGAAGAGCGCGAGCGCGACGAGCGAGACCCCGACCCAATAGGCGATCGTCCCGGCGCGCGTCTCGAGCCGCAGGTGATCGGAGAAGCCCGCGAGGTCTCCGTCGCGGCCAGGCTCGACCGCGGCCTCCTCCGACTTGCTCTCCTCGGAGCTCGCCTCGTCGTCGACGACCGGCGGTTCCCCGTCGCGAACGGGGGCAGGCGCAGCGCTCTCTTGGGTGGACACGGACGCGCGCCCATCTACCGCACGTCGTGCCGGCAGGCCAATCGTCCCTCGCTCTTCGTCGAACGCGAGCCGTCCCGATCCGACGCCGCCGCCGTGCTACAGGGCGACCGTGTCCCGGGACTTGGCGACCACCGACGCCGCGCGCGTGTCGCTCGTCTCTGGCGCGCTCCGTCATCGCGGGCTCCTCGCCGTCGCCGCGGTCTCGCTCGGTCTCGCGCTCTGGCGCGTCGCGTTCGTGCTCGCCGGCGTCGATCCGGACAGCGATGCCTACGGTCACCATGGCATCGCGCGCCAGATCCTCGTCTCGCCGCGCGACCTCACCGTCCACTGGGTCTGGCTCCCGTTCTTCCACTACGCGCAAGCGCTCGCAGTCGCAGCCGGCGCGACGATGCAGCACGTCCGCCTGTTCAACGTCGGCGTCGCGGCGGTCACGCCGCTGACCCTCTACCTGCTCCTGTGCGAGCACCGCGCATCCGAGCCGGACCGCCGATGGGATCCCGCTCCCGCGCTCGCTGCGCTGATCGCGGCGCTCTCGCCCATCGCGATGCAGATGGGGACGACTGCGCAGACGGAGCCGCTCTTTGCGTGGATCGTGCTCCTCGCCCTCTTCGCGCTCGTCCGAGGAAGAGCCACCCACGGCCGGCTCGCCTCGCTCGCGCTCTCGATCGCGGTGATGCTCCGCTACGAGGCGTGGGCCATCCCACCGGCCCTCCTGGTGTTCCTCCTGCTCGAACGCGTGCCGTTCGTCCGCGCGCGGCTCCGTTCCTTCGACAGGAACGGCCTCTCGTTCCTCCCGGTCGTCGTCCCGGTTGCGACGATCTTCGCGTGGGCGGGCCTCCGTCGCGCCACGATCGACCCGACGTGGTTTCACTTCTTCGTCGAGACCCGCGAGTTCGCGAACGTCGCCATCGGCGCGAAGAGCTCGTTCGCGCTCGGCCCGAAGCAGGTGCTCGCGGACATCGGCTTCTACGCCTGGCAGGTTCCCTGGCGCGTCGTCGGATACCCGCTCCTGCTCGTGCCGTTCGGGGTCGTGCGTACGTTCCGCCGCGAGGGCCTGCGCTTCTTCGGTGTCTACTCGGCGATCCTCGCGTTCGTCACCTTGACGTGGCTGATGCGGTCGTCGCTCGGCCTCGATCGGCACTTCGTGGTCCTCGTGCCGCTCTACGCCACGATGATCGCGAACGGCATCGTCTCGATCGGCGCGTTCGTCGACGACGTCCTGCGTCGGCCGACGCAGACGAACCCCCACGCCTTCGCGGTCTCGGGCGCGATCCGCGCGGCGCTCATCGCGGGGCTCTCGTGCGCGGTGCTCGCGAACACCTGGTCGATCCTCGAGGTGTGGATGCGCGACTGGCGCGGTGCGAGCGAAGGCGCGTGGCCGGATCGCCGCGCGATCGCCGCGACCCTCCGC
>JBKJQC010001147.1:0-2592 GCA_046593995.1 Polyangiales bacterium | reverse complement strand
ACGTGCACGTCTGCCCGACCTGCCTCGGGCTGCCCGGCGCGCTGCCGGTGCTCAACGCGCGCGCGGTGCGCCTCGCCATCCGCGCCGCCCTCGCGCTCGGCTGCACGGTGCACGACGAGAGCGTCTTCGCGCGGAAGAACTACTTCTACCCCGACCTCCCGAAGGGGTACCAGATCAGCCAGTTCGACCAGCCGTTCAGCGAGCACGGCCACCTCGACATCCCCTCCGGCCCTCCCGGAGAACAGCGCACGAAGCGCGTGGGGATCACGCGGGTGCACTTCGAGGAAGACGCAGGAAAGAACCTCCACGGCGTCGCCGAGGTCCCCGGCCGCAGCGTGATCGACCTGAATCGCTCCGGCGTGCCCCTCATCGAGATCGTGGGCGAGCCCGATCTGCGCTCCGCCGAGGAAGCGACGGCGTACCTGAAGCGTCTACGCGATGTGCTGGTCGCGCTCGAGGTCAACGACGGAAACCTCGAAGAAGGCTCCTTTCGCTGCGACGTGAACATCTCGGTCCGCAAGGTGGACGCGCCGAAGTTCGGCACCCGCGTCGAGATCAAGAACGTGAACTCTTTTCGTCACGTGCATCGCGCCATCGAGTACGAGACCGGGCGTTTGATCGGCGTGGCCCAAGCGAACGAGACCTTCCGCCAGCACACCCGCCAGTGGGACGACGCCGCCGGCCGCACCGTCTTCCTTCGCGAGAAAGAGGGGAGCGACGACTACCGCTACTTCCCCGAGCCTGATCTCCCGCCTCTGGTGCTCGAGGAGTCGTTCGTCGAAGCGCTCAGAGGGACGCTCCCCGAGCTCCCCGAAGCGCGTCGTCAGCGGCTGATCAAGGCCTGCGGCCTCCCCGCCTACGACGCCGACGTCCTCACGAGCCACCCCAAGATCGGCGACTTCTTCGAGCGCATCCTCTCGGCCAAGCGCGACGACGCGGCGTGGGCGAAGCGCGCGGCGAACTTCGTCATGTCCGAGCTCCTCGCCGACGTCCGCGTCCACGGGCTCACGGCCGAGTTCTCTGTCGCGAGCGACCAGGTCGTCGAGCTCCTCCGACTGGTCGAGGCGCAGACCATCAGCGGCAAGCAGGCGAAAGAAGTCTACGCGGCGATACGCGGCAGCAACCGCTCCGCCGCGGAGTACGTGGCCGAGCAGGGCATGGCCCAGGTGAGCGACTCCGGGCAGCTCGAGGCGGTCTGTCGCGCGCTGATCGCCGCGAACCCGAAGCAGGTCGCTGCCTACCGCGGCGGGAAGACGGGGATGATCGGCTTCTTTGTCGGCCAGGTGATGAAGGAGACCAATGGCTCCGCCAACCCCGCGATGGTCAACGACATCCTGAGGAAGCTACTCGGCTGAGCCGGCCCAATGGAGGGCACCGACAAACGAGCGAAAGCCGCGCTCGTGAGCGCGGCCGTCGACGCTCGTCGGGGTTCAACCCGGCGTGGGCGACGCGCGGTACTTCTCCTTGAAAGTCTTGCGATAGTCGTTGTGACAGGCGGAGCAGCTCTTGTTGAGCGCGTCCTTGTCGCCTGCCTTCGCGGCCTTGATGCCGTCGTCGCAGTACGCCGCCCACTTGGGGAAGGCCTTGGAGTCGGGGTTCGCACCCTTGAGGCGCTTGAGCCCGTCCTCGAGCTTCGCCGTATCCCAGGTCGTCTTCGGTCCGACGAGGTTGGCCTTCATCCAATCCTTCCAGGGATTCTTGTCCTCGGCCGACGCCGTTCCGGCGAACGCCGCCGACGCACCGATCGCCATCGCCACCGCCAGCATCCCGTATCGCAGCTTCGTCATGCGCGCCCCTTCGAGTTCGAGCATCCGCGAGAGTGCCCCCCCGAGCATCCCAAAGACGTACCCCGACTGACGGCCATCGCGCAGTCGCATTCAACGGACGGGGCACGAGGAAAATATAGCTCGCCGATCTAACGGTCGCGCTCGGACCGAGGCAGTGCGCCGCCTTCGCGATCCGAGTGTTGACATCGCTCCGGCCGAGAGTAAAGTGCGCGTCCCTTCGGTGACGGGGTTCCGTCATCTCCGAGCTCTCGACGCGCCGTCGCCGTCGACGTCGTCCGCTACAGCGAGCGGCCCTCCCTCAGGGAGGTCTACCCCGCCGCCCAGCGATTCCACGACGCGCTCGCAGAAAAAGGCACCCGGATCTTGACCCGGGACTTCAGGGAGCTACAACAGTTCCACCGGCTCCCAAAGGGAGCGGGCCCGCAAGTCGGCGCGGGCGAATCCCGAAAGGGATTCGAAAAGTCGAACCGGTCTCCGCGCGTGATGGCGCGACCGTGCCTGACCTGTCCGGTCGTGCATGAGCAGCCCGGAACAACCGAGCGTGAAGGCCTCGCGGCGCAGCTCATCGAGCACCCGTGAGATTCCCATCACGGCCTCGCGCCTCGCAAAGAGCATCCCGCAGATCGCGCGGGCTCGTCCGAAGGACGAGGAAGCCGATCTACACGACCCTGTCGCGCTCGGCCATGACGAGCCACGACGAGATCGAGCGCCTCGAGAGAGAGACGTTGCGCTGGGGTTCCCGCGCAGCTGCCGACCCGACGCCGACGCCGACGCCGACGCCGACGAGAAGAAAGCTCTTGACGGT
>JBKJQC010001127.1:0-4103 GCA_046593995.1 Polyangiales bacterium | reverse complement strand
CATGTGCGTCGCGAAGACGTCGGCCGCGCCGTCGCCGTTCACGTCGGCGGCGAGCGGATCGTGCGTCGCGCTGCCCCCGCCGGCGTAGGTCGTGTTCCACAAGGTCGCGCCCGCGCCGGACACCGCCGAGAGCTGCGTGCCGCGCGTGCAGACGATGCCGGGCTTCCCGTTGTCGATCCCGGCCGCGGTCGTGGGCTGCGAGCCGCCGCGGAGCTCCCACGCGGTCTTCGGGCCCTTGGCCATCCACGCCTCGTTGCCGTCGAGGCGCATCAGCACACCGCGGCTGTCGGTCACCACGACGGAGTCCCACGTGCCGTCGAGCCGCGGCGCGATCGGATCCGCGGTGAACCCGCCGACGCGCATGCCGGGGAGCACCGTCTTGAACTCGCCGGTGCCGTAGGTGATGCCGTTGGTCGCTGCGAACGCATCGTCGAGGACGAGCAGGTATCCGTCGTTACGCGTGACGAGGAGCTGCGGATACGCGCGATTGACCTTCGAATACACCTGCGTGGTCAGGAGGGTGATCCCCTCGGGGACCTCGAAGGTCGCGGCGGCGGACGGCGTCCCCGCGGCGTCGAAGCGATAGGCGGCGTAGCGCGCGAGCGCGCCCGTGGCACCGGGAGTGTACCAGATGGGGAGCGACTTCCCGTCCCCCTTCAGATTGATCGCGAGGGGCGGCGTGGCGTGCGCCGAGCGCATGGCGCGCGTGTAGTCGAATGCATAAACGACCGATACGTTGGCGCTGACGTTGGAGAAGGTCGTCAGCTGCGGCGTGTCGCCGCGGGCGAACTTGCGCGCGACGAGCCCGGTTCCCGCGGTCGTGACGATCTCGGGCTTGCCGTCGCCGTCGACGTCGTACACGCCGCGGATCACCTCTCCGTCGAAGCCGATGACCTCGGTGCCCGTCTTCGCGTCGAGCACCGCCGTGTGCCACTTGGTCCCGTCGTGCCACGACGCCGTGAGCTCGATCGAACCGTCTCCGTCGAGATCGACGAGGGAGCCGGTGAGATAACGCATCGTGCCGGTCGCCTTCGGGACGGGCTCGAGGTTCCACAGCGTCTTCACCTTCGGTGAGGCCGCCGCGTCGAACGTCACCGCGAAGAGGCGTCGCCCGCCCACGTCGCCGTCGGCGAGGTGGTAGTCCTCCTGACAGATCAGCTCGTCGCCGGGGCGGCCATCGACGTTCGCGCTCTCGCACGTCGTGTAGAAGATGCGCTGCCCGAGGGGGGCCGAGGTGTCGAGGGGGGCGCCGGTGAGTCCGGACGTGAAGATGATCGAGGTCTCGTTGCCCCAGGCGACGTCGGTCGCGCCGTCTCCGTCCCAATCGCCCACGGTGACGGTGCCCGAGCCGCAGTGACCACGCGCGAAAGGCGCGTACATGCGCTTCGGCGTCCCGAGCTTCCCCGTCTCGAACTTGTAGACGCCGCCCGGCGAGGCGGCCGTCGGGCTGATCCCGCAGCACGCGCAGTCGTCGATCAACACCTCCGGGTGGCCGTCGCCGTCGAGGTCGGCGATGCGCACGCCGCCGACGTTCCCCACCTCGCCGTCGGGCTCCTTCCAGAGGATGGCGCCGGTCCCGCCGTCGAGGACGAAGACGTTGCGCGACGAAGCGGCGACGATCTCGAGCTTGCCGTCGCCGTCGAGATCCATCACGCCGTGCAGCGTCGAGATCTCGACGGGGGTCGACTCCCAGACGAGGCGGTCGTCGGGGAGCTTGGCGATGACCTTGCCGCCCGCGACGTAGACGATGTCGGTCGCGCCGTCCTTGTTCACGTCGAGCGCGATGTGCGAATTGCCGCGCAGCGAGCCGCCGAGATACGTCTGCCAGTAGCGCGTCGGCTTCGTGATGTTCGAGGTGCCGGGCGCGATCGCCGTGCGCTTCGTGTCATGCCGCGACGTCGGCCAGTCGGCGCGTGCACCGCTCCCGACGAGCAGAGGGAGCGAGGCGGCGGTCACGAGCCCGAGGGCGAGGAGGAGCTTCAGGCGCATCTCCTCGAGATCCTACGCCGCTCCGGTCTCTTCGGCACGAGCGGCGGCACGAGCTCCAGCAAGCGGTCATTCGACGGTGCTGGGGACCGCCGCGTGGAGGTCGATCGAGAAGCCACGCACGTCGATCATCGTCGGGCGGACGCGCGCCTTCGGGACCATCAGCGTCCCACCGTCGGCGTCCGAGTACGGGTAGAAGTAGCCGCGCACGTTCGCGGTGGATCCGTCCGCGAGCGTGTACGTCACGTCGTGCTGCTCGCCGGTGAGGAGATCGTCGGTCTCGATCTCGCTCCCCCACTCGAGGGTGCCGTCCGCGGTGACGCGCACCATGCGGTAGGTCTGCGACTCGGCGCCGATGATCAGCGGCTGGGTCGCGACCGTGCTCATCCGGTGGATCAGCTTGTCGTAGGTGTAGTCGCTGATCCACTCGGGGCCGCAGTAGCTCATGAAGTCCTTCGACGTCGACGGCGTGACGAGCGTCTTCGTGCGGAGGTCGTACCCCCATGCGCCGATCAGCCCGCCGCTGTACGGATACGTCGAGTCGGCCCCGGCGACGCCGCCGCACGGAGCGTGACGGCGGGCGTGCGCGTGACCGAGCTCGTGGGCGAGGGTTCCCGCCGCCCCCTTCCCCGTGTAGCCGGCGCCGACGCAGGCCCGCAGCGAGGTGTCGGTCGCGCCGGCGAGGTGGCACAGACCCGTGGTGCAGCTCCCGACGCAGTAGGTCGACCACGACGAGGTCGGTGTGAACGCGCCGTAGTAGTAGACGTCCTTCGCGGCGCCGTCGCTCTTGCGGAGCGCGGTGATCGCATCGAGCAGGCCGTAGATGCCGTTACCGTTCACGCCGAGCGTGCCCGAGTACGACCACACCGCGCGCACTGTGAGATCGATCTTCTTCGCGGGGTACATCGCGTACAGCTCCGCGCGATAGCGCTCGATCTGCGCTTCGCTGATGTCGGGCGTGTAGCCGTTCGACTTCACCGGCACCAACACGACCTTCAGGCTCTCGCCCGTGTCGTAGACATCCATCGTGTCGAACGCGTCCCCCTCGGGGCCCTCAGGGAAAGAGGCCGCCTTCACCTCGCCGGTGGTCTGTCCCGGCTTCGTGAGCAGGCGGATCTTGTACGTCGCGCCGACCTCGACCAGGCCCGTGGCGAGCGGGATGTTGATGGTGGAGTCGAGCTTGTCGTCCGTCGACGCGACCGTGACGGTCTTGGTGGCCGTCACGACCTTGGGCTCCTGCCCGGCGACCTTCAGGGTGAGCTCCGCGATCACCTCGCGTGAGGTCCAGTCTGCGGCGGGCGTGACGTAGACCCGGAGGATGCCCTCGCGTCCGGCGACCACGTGGACCTTCTCGGTGACGTCGAGGTGAACGCCGTCCTTCGCGAGCGGTGCCTTCACCCCCTGGAAGATCGCGAGCTCCTTGATCGACAGCCCCTTCACCGCGACGTACTCGGGCGCGGGCGGCGGCGGCGGGCTCGCGTCGGGCGAGGCCTCGGGCGTCGCGCCGCTGTCGTCGCTCGGCGTCCGGGCCGCGTCGTCGCCGGGCGTCGATCCGGCATCGCTCGGCGCCGGCGTCGATCCCGAGTCGTCGCTCGTCGCCTTGTCCGCCGGACCACCGATGATGCCGTCGCCGTCCGCGAGCGAGCAGCCCGTCGCGAAGCCGCCGAGCAAGCAGAGCGACGAACCGACGAGAGCGGCGGTCACGAGCGACTTCGCGAGGAGGCGGGAGGTGGTGCGCATGACCATCCCCTCTTCAAGGATGGGGCCAACGTGGAAAGCGCGGTCTTTGCGGAATTTTCCGGCAGATCCTGGCGATTCGCGCTCCAGGGCCCGTGACATGTCACGGGACGTCACGGGCCGATCGAGACATCGGAGAGGGGACTCCCCAACGACGTCCTAGAGCGCCAATCGGTTTGCGCACGCCCGATTGAACACGGAGGCACGGAGGCGCGGAGGTTCGAGCCGTCTGCCGGTCGTGACGTCTCCGTTGCGAGGCTCGTGTCGCCTGCCAGGTGTCCCTGTTTTTTTCAGCGAGGGCGACCTAGGCGCGAAGCCCGCGGCAGCACTGCCCGACCTCCGTGTGCCTCCGTGTCTCCGTGCCTCCGTGGTTTCTCGGG
>JBKJQC010001098.1:0-2721 GCA_046593995.1 Polyangiales bacterium | reverse complement strand
GTCCTCGAGGATGCGGCGGCCGCCGAGCTCCACGCAGACGGAGCGAACGTCGAGCACGCGGGGCGCCGAGAGATCGGGCGGCGTGTAGCGCGACGTCGGCGGCAGGCTCGTGCGGCTCGAGGGAGCCGGATCTCGCTCGGGAACGGAGGCGGGGTTCACTTCAGCACCTTGTCGAGCACGTCGACGTTCGACTCGATGAGCCTCTCGTAGGTGTCGGCCGGCGCGAGCCCGCCGATCGGATCGAGCTCGAGGAGCGGGAGCTTCGCCTGATCGGCGACGACCTGCGCCGGCTTGCGATCGAGCTGCGGCTCGGAGAAGAGCGCCGCAGGCTTCGCGACCGCGATCGCGTCGAGGACCGTCTTCAGGTACTTCGCAGTCGGCTCCTTGCCGGGGAACGGCTCGATCACCGCGGCGATGGTCAGACCGTAGCGCGACGCGAAGTAACCGAACGAGCCGTGGAACGTGACGATCGTGCGCTTGGTCCACGCCTTCGCGCGCGACGCGATGCGCTGATCGAGCGCGTCGATCGCCTTTCTGGTCTCGGTCGCGCGGTCACGCAGCTCCTTCTCGGCGGCGGGCAAGAGCTTCACGAATGCGTCGGTGATCGGATCGACGATCATCGCCATGCGCTGCGGATCGAGCCACACGTGCGGATCGAGCGCGCCTTCGTGGTGCTCGTGCGCCGCATGATCGTCGTGTCCGTCGTGATCGTGGTCGTGATCGTCGTCTTCACCGACCGCTTCCTTGCCCACGGCGAGCGGCTTCGCCTTCGGTCCGACCTCGAGCGTCACCAGATCCTTCGCGGCGGCGCCTTGCACGACCTTGGCGAGCCAGCCGTCCATCCCCAGGCCCACGCTGACTGCGAGCCGCGCGCCGGAGATGCGCGCCACGTCCTTCGGCGTCGGGTCGAACGCGTGCTCCGTCTTGCCGGCCGGGAGGACGAGCGCGACGTCGAGCTTGTCGCCGGCGATGCGGCGCGCGACGTCCCACAGGGGAAACACCGAGACCGCGACTTTCGGCGGACCCGAGCCCGCGCCGTCACGCTTGCAAGAGGTGAGCACGATCGGCGTAACCGACAGCGCGCCGACGTGTTGGAGAAAGGCGCGTCTCCGGTAAAGCGCGGGCACCGCCCGAGCTTACACCCGGATCGGACGTCGCGGCGTCGGCGGGCGACGCTCTTCGCGCTTGCCGATGAACAGGATCGACAGCACCGTCACCACGACCCCGACGAAGGCGGCCAGCGCCATCCGGCGGAAGCGATCGTCCTTGGTCCGCGTGTCGTTCTCGATGCGCTGCAGCATGTCTCGCGCGCGCTGATGCGACGGATCGACGGCGAGCGCCCGCTGCAGCAGCGAGGTGTCGGCGACGCCTCGATCGAGGAGCTCCTGGGTGTCGAGCACGGCGACGTCCGCCTCGATCGCGCCGGCGAGCTGCGTCCCGACGGCGAGGCGCGCGGCCTTTGCGTAGAGGACGCGCGCCGCCGGCCGATCGCTCGGCTCCTTCTTGCGACCGAGCTCGTGGTACGAGGAGGCGAGCTCCGCCTTGCGCTCGAACTGCGGCGCGCGCGCGAGGAGCGCGTCGAAGGAGGCGACCGCTTCTTCGAGCCTTCCCGCGTCGCGATGCGCGATCCCCTCGTCGAGGAGCTTGAACGCTTCCGCGAGGCGAACCTTGTCGTACGCGAGGACGAGCGCATCGAGCGTCTTCTTCGCGGGCCAGTCGGCGCCCGGCTTCTCGCCCGTGAACTGCGTGAATGCCTCGTCGAGGACTGGCTTCGCGTCGTTGCCGTACTGCGCGATGGCGGTGCGCGCAGCCTCGCGCACCGGGGCTCGGTCGGCGTTGAGGTAGGGCACGATGGCGCGCATCGCGTCCGGATCCTTGGTCTTCCCGAAGGCGACGAGGACGTCGGCGAGCGCCTGCGGATCGTGCACCTGCACGGCGTCGCTCGGGAGGAACTTCCCCATCGCATCGAGCGTCTTGTTGGCGAAGGTGCGCAGCTCCTTGTCGTTGTCGCGACGGACCTCGACGAGCGCGGCGACCGCGTGATCGCCCATGCGCCGGAGCGCCGCCGTTGCATGCGGCTTGAGCAGCCCCTTGTGATCGACCGCGATGCGCACGAGCACGCGCGCGCCCACGACGCCGGCCTGCCTCTCGCTCGCGCGGATGCCCGCGAGGAGGAACGCGAGCGCACGGTGACCCGCGGTGTTGCCGGCCGTGACCACGGCGCGTGCGAGCACGGTCTCGTCGGGGGCGGCGTTCTCGGACGGGCCCTGCTTCTTCACCTTGTCGAGCACGAGCCACATCGGCCCGGGCCCCGCCTCGGGCGTGCGCAAGAGTCGCGCTTCGAGTGCGGAAAACGCGTCTGGGGAGGTGGCTGCGATGGCGTCGACGGCCGCGAGTCGGGTCGTCGGATTCGGATCGGCGAGCTTCGCGAGGGTCGCCTCGAGCTCCGCGTTCGCCGCGGTCTCGGCGCCGGTCTGTGGGGCAGCCGCAGGGGCGGCCGAGGCCGTCGCCACGGGCGCGCCGAGGCTCCCGAGCGACCCGAGCACGCAGAGCACGATGAGGAGTCGGACGTTCATCGCTCGTGGATCACTCCGTGATTCGGAAGTCGGGATAGTCGCCTGAGTATGCGCGCCAGCGGATCGACACGTCGTCGACGCGCGCGGCGGTCGGACCCTTCTCGCCCCACATGCACAGCTGCCGGAGCGACGATTCATCCCCCTC
>JBKJQC010000719.1:0-9658 GCA_046593995.1 Polyangiales bacterium | reverse complement strand
CGCGCACGCGCTCCGTCGTCGACCCGAAGAGCGCGCGCTCGGCGCGGAGGTGATCGACGCGATCGAACGCGATGCGCAGCAAGCTCGCGAGTCGTGCCCCGGCGTCGCGCTCGCGTTCGAGCCGCTCGATCGGCTCGTCCACCCCGACACGCTCGAACGCTTCGAGCAGCGCCGAGAAGAGCTCCGCACGATCGCGGAAGTGCCAGTAGAAGCTCCCCTTCGTCACACCGAGCCGTGACGCGAGCGGCTCCACCGCCACGCCTGCCTCACCGAGATCGGCGAGGGCGGCGATCGCGGCGCTCACCCACTGGTCGCGGCTGGCCATGCGCCCCACCGTACGGTAGCGTATGGAAGATACGCAACCGTATGGAGATCGACATGTCCAAGATCACTGCAGGGAGCCTCACGATCGGCATCGGTGTCGTGCACCAAGCCGTCGGTGTGGGATTCGGGCGCCACGCGCTCGCCGCGATCGCGCGGGACGGCATCATCGGCGCCGTCGAGGCGAACCACGAACGCGCGGTCGTGTTCTGGTTTCTCTTCTTCGGCTTCGTGCTGATCCTCTTCGGCGCGAGCCTGCACGCGCACGAACGCGCCGGGACCGCTCCCCGATCACTCGGGTTCGGGCTCCTCGCGCTCTCGCTCGCGGGTGGCCTCGCCATCCCGACGAGCGGCTTCTGGCTCGCGCTCGTCCCGGCGGCGATGGTGATCTTCGCGGCCCCGAAGCCGCGCGAAGGGCGCTCCCTCTCGGAGCCCACCCGCGCCGCTTCGTCGACGTGAGCGGGCGTCATCGTAGGATGCGCCGTGCCGGTTCGACGCCGGCAACCCACCGCATCCACGCTCATCGTACGTCGCGTGACCAGCGCGGAAGCACGCGATCTGAGCGTCGAGCTACGCACGCTCGTGGAGAGTCTGACGGACGAAGCGGTCTTCGTCCTCGATCTCGACGGCTGCGTCGCGAGCTGGAATCGCGGCGCCGAGCGCATGGAGGGGTACACGAGCGAGGAGATCGTCGGCCGTCATTTCTCGGTCTTCCATCCGCCGGACGACCTCGCGAACGACAGGCCCGCGCGCGTTCTCACGATCGCACGCGAGACCGGTAAGTACGAGGAGCACGGGTATCGCGTGCGCAAGGACGGCTCGCGTTTCTGGGCGCGAGTGGTCCTCACGGCGCTGCGTGCGCCCGATGGGACGCTCATCGGTTACGGCAAGGTCACGCGTGACGAGACGCAGCAGCGAGAGGCGCACGAGGCGCTCCGTCGGAGCGAGGAACGCCTGCGATTGATGATCGAAGCGGTCGAGGACTATGCGATCTTCATCCTCGATCCCGACGGTCGTATCGCGAGCTGGAACTCTGGAGCGCAGAAGCTCAAGCAGTACACCGCGGCCGAGGCCATCGGCCGTCACTTCTCGATGTTCTACGGTGAAGAGGACCGCGCCCGCCGTCATCCCGAGCACGAGATCGCGGTGGCGAGCGAAGTGGGACGCTACGCCGAGGAGGGGTGGCGCTTCCGCAAGGACGGCTCGCGCTTCTGGGCGAGCGTCGTGATCACCGCCCTCCGCGACCCGCACGGGACCCTCATCGGGTTCGCCAAGGTCACGCGCGACATGAGCGATCGCCGCGCGGCCGAAGAAGCGATGCGCGCCCTCAACGAAGATCTCGAGCGTCGCGTTCGAGAGCGCACCGCCGAGATCGAAGCGGCCAACCGGGAGATCGAAGCGTTCAGCTACTCGGTTTCCCACGACCTCCGTGCCCCGCTGCGGTCGCTCGACGGTTTCAGCCGCTTGGTCCTCGAACGTGGGGCAACGCTCGACGCGGAGTCACGCGATTATCTCACGCGGATCCGCGCCGCAGCCCAGCGCATGTCGGAGCTGATCGACGCGATGCTCTCCCTCGCACGCCTCACCCGCGCGCCCATCGTTCGTCAGGAGGTGGACGTCACCGCGATCGTCCAGTCGGTCGTGGCCGAGTTGCGTGCCGCGGAGCCGGACCGGCAGGTCGCGGTCACCCTCGCGCCCGATCTACGCGCGCATGGCGACCCTGCCTTGCTCCGCGTCGTCTTCGAGAACCTCCTGCGCAACGCCTGGAAGTTCACGCGCAGGAACGCCGAAGCGCACGTCGAGGTCGGTCGTACGAATGACGAGCTGTGGGTGAAGGACGACGGCGTCGGGTTCCCTGAAAACCGCGCCGACAAGCTGTTCGTACCCTTCCAGCGCCTTCACAAGGTGACGGACTTCGAGGGAACGGGGATCGGCCTCGCGACCGTGCAACGCATCGTGCTGCGCCATGGCGGTACCATCCGCGCCGAGTCGAGCCCGGGCGGCGGCGCGAAGTTCTCCTTCACGCTCGGTGCGCCGAGATGAGCGTGAAGCTCGTGGTGCTGGTGGAGGACGACGCCGACGAGGCCGAGCTCGCCCGCGCAGCATTCGCGCGCGTCTCGGTTCCGCACCGGCTGGTCGTGATCGACGACGGTGCGGAGGCGATCGCGCTCCTCGATCGAGCAGTCGATCGTCGGGTGGAGAAGCCGGATCTACTGCTGCTCGATCTGAAGCTGCCGGTCGTCGGCGGCCTCGACGTGCTCGCGCACGTCCGCGCCGATCCACGGTGGGTCGGGCTGCCGATCGTCATCATCACGTCGTCCATCGAGCGACGCGACGTGCTCGAGAGCTATCGCCGCGGCGCGACGAGCTACGTACGAAAGCCCACGGGGTTCGACGAGTTCATGCACGTCGTCTCGACGGTGTGCACGTACTTCCTCACGATGCACGAGGGGGACGCCGGGACATGAGCAGCGGGACGGATACGCTGCGTGTGCTCTTCGTCGAGGACGACGAGAACGACATGATCCTCGAGGTCTCGGCGCTCGAACGCGCCGGCTTCGTGATCGAGCACGAACGCGTCGAGGACGAGACGGAGCTCCGTGCAGCGCTCGTCGGAGCGCGATGGGACGTCATCGTCTCCGATTACATGATGCCGACGTTCAATGGGGTAGAAGCGCTGCATGTGGCGCGCGCGGTCGCGCCCGATATTCCCTTCATCCTCGTATCGGGAACGGTGGGCGAGGACGTCGCGGTCGAGGCGATGCGCGCCGGCGCCGACGACTACGTGCTCAAGCAGAACCTGTCGCGCTTCGCGGCCGCCGTGACGCGCGAGGTGCGGACGGCGGTCGAACGTCGCGGCTCCGCGCTCCGCGCACGGTGGTTCGAGGTGTACGCGGAGTCCGGGCGCACCCTGACGGCATCCCTCGAAGTGGAGGACGTCCTCGCGAGCATCGCCCGACTGATCACTCGTTTCGTCGCCGACCTCTGTGTCGTCGACTTGGTGGACGACGCTGGACGTCCGCGCCGCGCTGCCGTGGCGCATCGTGATCCGGCACGCGCCGCGGAGGTGACGCAGCTCGCGCAGGAGCTCCCGCCGCAGTGGCAGGCGCCGGAGCCGGGCGTACGTGCGGTCCGAGAACGGCGCACGCTGAGGATCTCCGACGTCGCATCGCTGCGAGAGGACTGGCCGGGCTCGTTCCCCGCGATCGCCACCCGTCTCGGTGCGCCCTCGCTGCTGATCGTTCCGCTCATCGCGCGCGGACACGCAGTGGGTGCGCTGAGCCTCGCCTCCGAGCGGCGATACGACGACGCCGAAGTCCCCTTTGCCGAAGAGGTCGCGCTGCGCGCTGCCTTCGCCATCGACAACGCGCGCTTGTTCGCCGACCTGCAGCGAACGGTGCGCGTTCGCGACGAGTTCCTCTCGATCGCTTCGCACGAGCTCAAGACGCCCCTCGCGGTCGTGCGCCTGCAGCTCTCGCGACTCGACCGCGTCCTCAACGCCATCGAGGAAGGAGAGGCCCGGTCCAGCGCCCAGATGAGCGTACGGAAGGCGTCCCAGAGCGCGGTCCAGCTCGCCGACCTCGTGGAGTCGTTGATCGACGTGACGAAGCTGAGCGCCGATGGCATGAAGGTCACGCTCGTTCGCGGGGACCTGCGCGCGCCGATCCGTGCCGCCGTCGAGACGGTCGCGACCGCGGCGCAGCGCAGCTCGTCCGACGTGCGAATGGATCTCCCCGAGAGCGCCGTCGACGCGTTCTTCGATGAGGCGCGCATCGCGCAGTTGGCGGTGAACCTCCTCTCGAACGCGATCAAGTACGGTCCTGGGAAGCCGGTCGAGATCGCGCTTCGCGTGCGTGCGGACGACGCCGTGATCACGGTGGCCGATCACGGCTTCGGCATCGCGTCGGCAGATGTCGACCGCATCTTCGACCGCTTCGAGCGCGCGGTCCCCGCCGCCAACTACGGAGGCCTTGGCCTGGGCCTCTACGTAGCGCGGACCATCGTCGACGCGCACGGCGGCAGCATCGCAGTGCGCGAGACACCCGGTTCCGGCGCGACGTTCGAGGTCACGCTGCCGTTGCGCGGCTCTGCCGCCGGCCCCTGAACGACTTCCGTCAGCGCCGATGCGCGTGGATCTCCGTCCCCGAAGGGTGGCCCGGGGGTGGTACCGTTCTCGCCGTCGGCGAGAGGGGGGCGTCACGATGGATCAGCACGTGGCGAGCGACGCTCACTTCCGCGTCGCCTTCGAGTCCGCGAAGGACGCGATCATCATCGCGGACGAGGCGGGCGCGATGACGCTGTGCAATCGCTCTGCGCAGGACCTCTTCGGCTACACGCTCGACGAGCTCATCGGGCACCCGCTCGAAATGTTGATGCCCGCCCGCTTCCGTGAGGCGCACCGCGCCGGCCTGGCCCGCTTCGTCGCCACGCGACAGCCAAGCGTGATCGGCACCA
Source organism: Polyangiales bacterium (assembly GCA_046593995.1). Lineage (GTDB taxonomy): Bacteria > Myxococcota_A > Polyangia > Polyangiales > JADJMO01 > JALHOE01. Next base: position 4,882 of record JBKJQC010000719.1, on the reverse strand, counting down.
CGGTCGAGCTCGTGGGGCTGCGCAAGGACGGCCACGAGTTCCCCCTCGAGCTGTCTCTGGGGTGCGCCGAAGGCGAGCACGGGTTGGCGTTCACCGGCATCATTCGCGACGTCACCACGCGTCGCCAGCTCGAGCGCATCCGGGAGGTTCACCTCGCGGTGACCCGCGTGCTCGCGTCGTCCGACTCGCTCGCCGACTCTGCGCCGAAATTCCTCAGCACGATCGGTGAGCTCCTCGGGTGGCAGGTCGGCGCGCTGTGGCTCGTCGAAGGCGATCCTCCGGTCTTGCGGTGCGCGAGCCGCTGGGCAGTCGAGGAGCTGCGTCAGGGGGCGCTCATGACCGTGAACGAGCATCTCTCGTTCGCGCGCGGCGTCGGTTTGCCGGGTCGCGCGTGGGAGAGCGGCCGCGCGGTCGGCGTCGCGGACGTCGCGGCGGACTCGAGCTTCCGGCGCGCCAGTGCCGCCGCAGCCGATGGCGTCCATGGAGCGTTCGCTTTTCCGATCCTCGTCGGCGACGAGGTCATCGGCGTGCTGGACTTCGAGACCGTCGAAGTCCGCAGCTCGAGCGAGACGCTGGCCATGATGGGCGCGCTGGGGAGCCAGCTCGGTCACTTCGTGCAAGGAAAGCGGGTCGAGGATGCGCTCCTGGAGCACTCGCAGAACCTCGCGACGACGTTGGACAGCATCGCGCACGCGCTCATCGCGACGGACGCCTCCGGTCGTGTCACCCGCATGAATCCAATCGCCGAGCGGCTCACGGGGTGCGGCCTCGCCGAGGCCGCCGGTAAGCCCGTCGCCGAGGTGTTTCGCCTCGTCGACGAGACGACGCGCGCCGTCGTCGAGTGCCCCGTCGGTCGCGTACTCCAAGACGGCGTCGTGGTCGGGCCCGGTGACCTCGGCCTCCTCCTCGGCAGAGGGGACCTCGCGGTGCCCATCACCGGCAGCTGCGCACCGATCCGCAGCATACGCGCCACAGTCACCGGCGCCGTCCTCGTGTTTCGCGACGCGAGCGACGATCGGCGCGCGCAACGCGCGCAGGAGACGGCGCAGGCGCAGCTGATGCTCGCCGATCGTCTGGCATCGGTCGGCACCCTCGCCGCCGGCGTCGCGCACGAGGTCAACAGCCCGCTGGCGTACGTGATCGCCAATCTCGAGATGATCGCGGAGGAGCTGCGCGCCCTCGCGCCCGTCGTCCCGGCCGGCACACTGAAGGACCTCGTCGACATGAGCAACGACGCCCGCCACGGCGCCGAGAGGGTGCGGAAGATCGTGCGCGGCCTCAAGACGTTCTCGCGCGCCGACGAAGGGCGCCGCGTCCCGCTCGACGTCCGCACGGTGCTCGAGCTGTCGATCAACATGACTTTCACCGAGATTCGCCACCGCGCCCGACTCGTCGAAGAGTACGGGCCCATCCCCCGCGTCGAGGCCGACGATGCGCGCCTCGGCCAGGTGTTCATCAACCTCCTCGTCAACGCGGCGCAGTCCATCGCCGAGGGTGACACCGATCGAAACGAGATCCGGATCGTGACGAGCACCGACCCCGAAGGTCGCGCGGTGATCGAGGTGCGGGACACCGGCGCGGGAATCCCCGCGGCGATGCGCGCTCGAATCTTCGACCCCTTCTTCACGACGAAGCCCGTCGGCGTCGGCACCGGGCTCGGACTCTCGATCTGCCACACCATCGTCACCAGCTGGGGCGGCACCATCAGCGTCGAGAGCGAGCCGGGCCGAGGCAGCACGTTCCGCGTCGTGCTGCTCGCGGCCGGGGGCGACACCGCTGCGAGCGACGTCAGGCTGACGCCGCGTGCACCCGAGGCGGCGCTCGCCGCGCACATCCTCGTGATCGACGACGACGAGATGGTCGGCATGGCGGTGAGGCGCGTCCTCCGCGGCCACGACGTGACCGTGTGCACGAGCGGCCGCGAGGCGCTCGAGGTGCTGTCGTCGTCGGCACGCTTCGACGTGATCCTCTGCGATCTCATGATGCCCGAGATGACGGGCATGCAGCTGCACGCCGAGCTCGCCCGCCGCGACCCGCAGGAAGCGGCGCGGGTGATCTTCATCACCGGGGGCGCGTTCACGCCCACCGCGCGCGCCTTTCTCGACACGGTCCCGAACGAGCGGATGGAGAAGCCATTCGACCCGCACAATCTGCGGGCGCTCATCCAGAGGTCGGTGCGCTGACACCCGACAGCGGAAGGTCGAGACCATGCGAAAAAGCCCCCGCGTCTCCGCAGGGGCCTCCGCACATCACACCACGCTCACTTCTTCTTGTAGACGAGCTTGCCCTTCTTCGGATCCGTCATGGTGACGGTGGACTCGTCCGGCACTTCGAGGACCATCTCCTTCGGGAGGGTCTTCATCGCCTTCTTGCCCGCGTCCTTCCCCTCGGGGGTGAGGGTGACCTTGGTGGCGTCGTCCGACGCGATCTTGAAGTGCACCTTGTTGAAGACGACTTCCTTGTCCTTCTCCTTGCCGAAGGAGACCCACCACCACTCGCCCTTGTCGTCCTTCTCGAAGCGGATGCCTTCGACGGACGCGGCGGTCTCTGCGTCCTTCTTGCAGGACTCGAGCTTCTTGTCGTCCTTCTTCGCCTTCTTGCCGCAGTCGTCGTCGACGAGCTTCTTCGCGTCGGCCGAGTCGGCGAGGGAGAACATGAACGTCGCGCCGCCGGTGATGACCTCCTTGGCGGTCTTCTTCTTCGGCTCTTCCTTCTTCGGCTCGGGCTTGGGCTCCTCCTTCGCGGGCTCGGCCGAGGCGACGGTCGGCGGGGCCGTCTTCGGCTCCTCGGTCTTCGTCGCGGTGACGGTGGACTCGGGGGGCGGAGTCTTGGCTTCGGGCTCGCCACCGCCGCAGGCGACGAGGGCAGAGAGCGAGATGGTGAACAGCAGGGCGGTGGTGCGCATGAAAGCTCCTTGATCGAAGACGACGCGGACGCTCGCCCGCGTCGCCGCTGCCGTCAAGGCGCGCGTCAGAAGATCCCGACCGCGGAGAGCTGCACGGTCGTCTCGGTCGCGATCGGCAGAACCTGTACGCGAGTGACTGGGCTCTTGCCGCGATTCGGCCACGGACCTCGATAGTGGAGGAGGACAGGCATCACATAGCCGGAGAGCACGCCGATCCCTGCGCCGACCAGCACGTCGGTCGTCCAGTGACGGTCGGTCAGCACGCGGAGGACGGCCGTCGTCGTGGCGAGGCTCGCGGCCCCGACGCACGTGAGCACGGCGGCCTTGCGGCTCCCCATGAGCGGGATGTGGAGGTGGTGCGCGCAGGTCAGCCCCGCGCCGGTGAAGGCGAACGACGTGTGCCCGCTCGGGAACGACGCGTTGGGGCCGGCGTTGCAGCGCGCGATCGTCGGGTCGGTCTTGCACTCCTCGACGACGGGCCGCTGCCGCGGGAACAGGCGCAGCGGACCGCGCGTGAGCACGCCGGTGAGCGCGTACGCCTGCGCGTTGATCATCTCCATCTGCCATACGGTGTCCCAGCTGCCGTCGATCACGGGCAAGAGCAGCGCGTCGATGAAGATCGGCGGGAGCTGCGGCGCGAGGCTCGTGAAGTCCGAGACGAGCCCGGCGTTCTTCAGCGCGGTAGGGCTCTTCAGTCGGGCGCCGCGGATCCAGTCGTCGAAGAGGATCCCCTCGGTCCACACCGGCTTCTCGAGCGGCTTCGTGAATCCCTCGAGATAGAGGTTCGTGCCTACGAGGATCACGGTCGCGACGTACTCGACCGGGTGGAACTTGGGCCACGCGTCGGGCCATTTCAGCCGTCGCGTCTTCTCCGGCTCGGGCGCGACGGGCGCGGGCTTCGCGGGTTCGGCCTCCGCAGCCCGAGCGCTCGAGCTCGCCGCGATCACCGATGCGATCGCCAGCGGGCCGATGCTCCTGCGCACGATGCTCATCTTCGCAGATGGATGCTCAGAAGCTCATGGCAGCGCGGCCGATTTCCTTGTCGAGGATCCCCTGCTGCACCAGCCCCTTCAGGTGCATCTCGAACGTCTGCATCCCGTAGGGGTGGACGCCCTTCTCCATGCACTCCTTCAGGGAGGGATTCTGATCGGGCTTCTTGATCGCCTCGCGCACCGTGCCGGAGGCCACGAGCACCTCGGCGGCGAGGACGAGCCCAGCTCCGTCTTTCCTCGGCAACAGACGCTGCGCGACGATCCCCTGGAGGTTGTCGCCGATGCGTTCGCGGAGCTCGTGGACGTCGGCGTTCGGCGACAGCGCGAGCATGCGGCCGACCGTGCGTGCGACGTCGGGCGTGTGGAGCGTCGAGAGCACCAAGTGGCCCGTCTCGGCGGCCTTGAGCGCGATGTCCATCGTCTCTTCGTCGCGGATCTCGCCGACGAGGATCACGTCCGGATCCTGACGGAGCGCGGCGCGGAGCGCGATCGCGAAGCTCGGCGTGTCGAGGCCGACCTCGCGCTGCGAGATGCTCGACGCGACATCCTCGTGGAGGAACTCGATCGGATCCTCGACGGTCACGATGTGGAGCGCGCGGCTCCGGTTCATCTCGCCGATCATCGCGGCGAGCGTCGACGACTTGCCGTTGCCGGCGGCGCCGACGACGAGCACGAGCCCGCGGTCCTTGTCGCTGAACATCTTGCAGGCGGGGGGCGCGCCGAGCTGGTCGAACGTCGGGATGACCTGCGGGATGGCGCGCATCACGACCGCGAGCGTCCCGCGCTGGCGGTAGACGTTGACGCGGAAGCGCCCTGCCCCGCGCACCGAGTAGCTCGTGTCATGCTCGCGGACCGCCCCGAGATCGCGCTTCGCGGCAGCATCCTTGATCACGTGGCGGGCCATCGCGTCCGTATCCTCGGGCTTCAGCCGGTCGGTCTTGAAGTAGACCATGTCGCCGCGGATGCGCGCGCCCGGCGGCTGCCC
>JBKJQC010000523.1:0-4444 GCA_046593995.1 Polyangiales bacterium | reverse complement strand
GACGGATCGCGACTTCGCGCTGAAGCTGATGCTGCCCGATGCGGCGAAGAATCCCGTGGCGCTGCAACGCTTCTTCCAGGAAGCGAAGGCCTCGGGGAGGCTCCGTCACCGCTCGATCGTCGAGGTCTACGACCTCGGTCGCATGGAGGGGACCGGCGCGCCCTACCTCGTGATGGAGCTGCTCGAAGGCGAGCCGCTCGATTCCGTACTCCGGCGCGGCAAGACGCTCCCGATGGGGACCGCGATCCGCCTCGTGCGCGACGTGGCGCGCGCGCTCGAGGTCGCGCACAAGCAGCGGATCGTCCATCGCGATCTCAAGCCCGCGAACATCTATCTGCACAAGACGCTCGAGGGGATCATCGTCCCGAAGATCCTCGACTTCGGCATCTCGAAGCTGGTCGGGCCGTCGAACTTCGATCCCATCGCGACGAGCGCCGGCACCGTGCTCGGTTCGCCTGCGTACATGAGCCCGGAGCAGGCTGGCGGCGAGACGGACGTCGACGGACGCTCCGACGTCTGGTCGCTCGGCGTCATCCTCTTCAAGGCGCTCTGCGGCACCGTTCCCTTCCAGGCGCCGAACTACAACGCGCTGATGAAGGCGATCACGATGAACGCCCACCCGCCGCTCGCCGAGCGCGTGGACAACATCCCGCCCGCGATCGACGGCGTGGTCGACAAGTGTCTCGCGAAGGAGCGCACGCTCCGCTTCGACACCGCGCAGGCGCTCGCCGACGCGCTCGACGAGATCCTGACGGCGCACCCCACGCTGCCGACGATCGATCTCCTCGAGGTCGTGAACACGGCCGTCGAGCTCAGCCCCGACGACGCGCGCACCATCGCGACGATGGCGATGGAGCGCTCGCAGGCCGGCACGCTCGTCGCGACCGAGCTCGCAAAGAGCGGTCCCTCGTCGTCGAGCGCACCCGAGCGCAATGCGTCGCTCAGCACGACGCAGCGCCGCGACGAGGCGCTTCCCGCGTTCCGCACCGGCATCTCGAAGCGCGTGCGCCTCGGTGCCGGCGTCGGGATCGTGGCGTTCCTCCTCTCGTTCGCGGTGTTCGCGTCGCGCGGCAGCTCGCCGCAGCCGACGCCTGCTCCGACGGAGACGCGTCCTGCGGCAGCACCTGCACCTCCGAAGGTCGAGCCGCCGATCGTCATCGCACCGAACGTCCAGGCGCCCCCGCCGCACGCGACTGCGTCGGCCTCCGCATCGAGCGATCCGAAGACGGTCGCGAAGCACGTCCCCGCGCCCGTGAAGGCGACGACGCCGGTCGTGAAGGCGAAGCCCGCGGCGACCGCACCGAAGCCCGCGCACGAAGGCGTGACCTCGACGGGCTTCTGAGACTTGCCCGCTCTGCTCGAGACTGCGCGCTGTGTTAGGCTCGCGAGCGATGTCGGCCCACGCACGCATCATCTGCGCCGTGCTCGCGGCGGCGATCGTGACGTCGTCGATCGAGCCTGCGGTCCGCGCGGCCGAGCCGACCGCCGGTGAGATCGCGGCGGCGCGCGAGCTCTTCGAGGAGGGCCTGAAGCTCGAAGAGAAGGGCGACTGGGCCGGCGCGCTCGACCGCTTCCGCAAGGTCGCAGCGGTGAAGACGACGCCGCAGGTCCGCTTCCACGTCGCGCTCTGCCTCGAGAACACCGGGAAGCTCGTCGACGCGTTGGTCGAGTTCCAGCGCGCGCAGTCCGAGGCGTCCGCCGACGCGAGCGGGCAGGTCGTCGCGCAGAACTCCGGGAAGCACGTCACCGATCTGAAGGACCGCATCCCGCGCCTCGTCGTGAAGGTGCCAGCCGACGTCGAGGGCGCGACCGTGACGATCGACGGCGTGTCGGTCAACGCGTCGCTCGTCGGAACCGCGATGCCGCTCGATCCGGGCAAGCACGCGGTCGTCGTGAAGGCGTCGAAGCGCAAGCCGTACTCGACGGATGTCGTCCTCGTCGAGCGCGGCAAGCCCGTCACGGTGGAAGCGGCGCTCCCGGTCGTCGCGGACGACGGCATCCCCGCGGGCGACGGCACGGCGCCGGTCGAGCAGCCGGAGCCGCCGAAGGATCAAGGCGGCGGTGGCGCCGGTGCGGTGCCGTGGATCATCGGCGGCATCGGCGTCGCAGCGCTGATCGGCGGCGGCGTGATGTACGGCCTCCGTCAGGGGACGATCTCCGATCTCGAGGCTGCGTGCGGCCCGGGTCGCACGCAATGCCCGGACGACAAGCGCGACCTGGCGGACTCCGGAAAGACCTACACCACCGCGGGCAACGTGCTCGTCGGTGTCGGGGTGCTCGGCGTGGCGACCGCAGTCGTGCTGTGGGTGATCGCGCCGTCGAGCAACGGCAGCAAGGCCACGTCGAAGAGCGATGGCAGCAGAGCGCCGTCGCTCACCGTCGGGTCGGGACCGGGAACGCTCGGCCTCGGTCTGCACGGCTCGTTCTAGATAGCCGACCGCGATTCTCGACAGCACGCCGCGGAGACGGGCGTCTCGTAGTAGAGCGTCACGCCGCTGAGTCTCGCCCAATCGCCCGTCAACAGGGAGGCGGGGAGGCGGGGAGGTTTTCGAGAGGTCTGCCGATCTTGGCTTCAGCGCCACGACGCTCTCGCATGCGCGAGCGTCATGGCGGTCGCACCGCGCGCGCGGCAGCACTGATTCGATTCCGCTCCCCGCCTCCCCGCCTCCCTGTTGATGGGCGGTTCTGCGACGTCGGCGGCCAGGCGGCGAGGCTGCGGCGATCGTCGAGAATCGTGCTCGCCGATTTAGAGAGCTCTAGAGAGTTCTAGAGAGGGGACTGACGTCGACTCTTTCGCATGAGGCGCACGCCTTGCGCCGACGAACCGTCCATTCGCTCGATCCCCCGGCAAAAGGTGGATGGCGCGGCGCTCGCAGGACCGGGGGCGTGGAAACCTCGACCTACCAGGCCCAGCTCACCGCTCGCTCGAACGTCGCTCCCGCAGGACGTCGCCGACCTTCGAAGTGCCCGCACTGCGCGACGGCAGGGCGCTTCGACGACGCGATGCTCGAGGCGTCGCGCGAGGTGAGCAACCATCGTTTCGTCGCCACGCTGCCGGCGCGGATCTGCAGCGCATGCGGACAGTCGATCTACGAGGCGGACGCCGAGCAGCGGTTCGCGCTCGCGATCGCGCGCTGCATCGCTGACTCCGGGCTCTCGACCGGAGATGCGTTCCGCTTCATGCGCAGGGCCGTCGGCATGCGCGCAACCGAGCTCGCCGATCTGCTCGACCTCGCGCCCGAGACCATCTCGCGCTGGGAGACCGGGAAGCGCGGCGTCGACCGAGGCGCTCTCGCCGTGGTGGGCAACCTCGTCCGTGACACCATCGCCGGGCGGACCACGACCCTCGACGGGTTGCGTAGCCTCCGCACGCCGCGAGCGCTCGATGCGACCGTGGCCGTCGAGCCCTGAACGGCGAATTGCGGTCATCTCGGTCGCCGTGGAACAGATCCCCGGCTTCCCTCGTCCGTCTGTAGAGGGCGCGCTACCCTGTCAGGACCGCTCCGGTACCAGGTAGAGGGCGCGCACTTCTTGCACCGCCGAGGGTTCTGATGGCCGAGAGCGACCGCGACGCGAACTCACCCGACGCGAAGGCACCCGACGCGAAGGCCGCGCTCGCGACCGGTCTGTCGGGCGCGCTCTCGGGTGCGGCCGAGCGCCGCCGGCTCGAAGAAGCCTTCGCCCCCTGGCGCGCGGTCGTGAACCGCCACCTCGCGCTCCGTGCCGCCCTCGACGGCTTCACCGTCGGCGCGATCGCCGGTGCCGCGTTCGCCGGTGTCGCGTGGGCGACCCATCACCCTGCCCTTCGCGCCGGTGGGCTCGCGATCGCCGGAGCCTCGGCGCTCGTCGCGGGGGTTCGTGGCGCCCGTCGCGCGTGGAGCGACGAGCGCGTGGCCCTCTACGTCGACGGCGTGCTCGGTACGCCCGAGTCGATCACGAGCGCGATCGTGCTCGGTCGCGATGCGCCCCCCGAGGTCCTCGATCAGGCGATCGTCGCGCTGGAGAGCGGCGCACGCCGTGCGCCGAGCCGAGTTCGTCGCGTGCACGGGCTCGCGCTGGCGGGGACGATCGCGTGCGTGGCGTTTCTCGCGGTCCGCGTACCGACGCGCGCGCAGGCCGCGCCGCCGACGGGCACCGACGTCGTGAAGCTGAGCGAGGTCCCCGGCCTCGACAAGATCGCCGAGGTCGAGAAGCTCCCCGCGAAGGACGCCGCGCAGAAGGAGCGCCTCGAGAAGATTGCAGAAGAAGCCCGCGCGCTGAAGAAGAAGCTGATCGAGGGGATGCCCCGCCGCGAGGCGCTCGATCGTCTGAACAAGCTCCGCCAGAAGCTCGAAGCCGAGAAGCTCGGTGCGAACCAGAACAAGGCCGGCCTCGACGCCGCGTCGCAATCGCTGAAGTCGAGCGGCTTCCCCGGCCTCGCCGACGCGCTCGACGATCGCGATCT